>JAILRR010000025.1 GCA_024698065.1 Bacilli bacterium | reverse complement strand
TATATTCGGTGCGCGAAAGCGATACGCAGGCTCCGCCGTCTGTCACTAGACGTGAACCTGAAGAGCAAATTCTAAGTTAGGAGGAAAAGATTCATGAACAACAACATTGTCAATGAGATCACTGCCAAGCAGATTCGCGATGACATCCCACAGTTCTCCAGTGGTGACACCGTCAAGGTTTACTACCGCATCGTCGAGAACAAGAAAGAGCGTATTCAGGTCTATGAGGGCGTCGTTATCCAACGTCGCGGTCATGGTGTCAGCGAAACCTTCGTCGTCCGTAAGATGTCCAGTGGCGTCGGCGTGGAAAGAACCTTCCCTGTCAACTCCCCAAGCATCGCCAAAGTCGAAGTTACCCGTTACGGTAAGGTCCGCCGTGCCAGAATCCACTACATGCGTGGACTCAGCGGCAAATCCGCCCGTATCAAGCAAGGCAAAGCCCCAAAAGCTGCCGAAGCTAAGTAAATCTCAAGAAGTGACTGGAACCGCCCTTTCAATTGAGGGCGGTTTTATTTTGTCTTAATTCATAAGAATTCTTATACTTTATTAGATGAACAATCAGCAGCAGAAGAACGTCCATTATTTCCCTGGCCATATGGCTAAGGCCCTCCGCGAGATGGCTCCTTTCGTCAAGAATGCCGACATCGTGGTTGAGGTCGCCGATGCGAGAGCGCCATTTTCAACGCGCAATCCGATGCTCAATGAGCTTATTGGAAACAAGCCTCATTTGATTGTCCTCTCGAAAAACGACAAAGCCGATACCTTAGTTACCTCTAGGTGGATCGCCAAATATAACCAAGAAGGAATTGCCTGTTTCGCTAGCAACCTAAAAGGCGAGAAGGTTTTCAAAGTCCTTAATGAGATGAGTGAACCTCTTGTCCTCAAGAAACGCGAAAAAGAGAAGAAGGTTGGCATGAAGAAACAGCCTCTCAAACTTCTTATCGTTGGCATCCCTAATGTTGGTAAGAGCACCCTCATAAATAATCTCGCTGGCAAGCGTGTCGCAAGAGCCGCTAACACCCCAGGCGTCACAAGAAGCGAGCAGTGGATCAAACTCTCCGGAGACTTCGTTTTGCTTGATACTCCAGGTATCCTTCCGATGAACTACGAAGGGCCGTTGACCGCTAGACGTTTGGCCATTCTTGGAAGCATCAAAGAAGATGTCCTTCCTCTTGATGAACTATACCGTTTCTTGTTTGTTTTCCTTCGCGAAAATTACAAAAACTGCTTGCAAAACCGCTATGGAATTGAAGATTTAACCAAACTTGAAGCCGAAGAAGTGTTAGAAATAGTCGCCAAAAATCGCGGATATCTTTTGAAGAACGGCGCCTTTGATACGATCAAGGCGACATCTTCTATTTTCAAAGATTTCCAAGAAGGCCATTTCGGTAAAATCAGTTTAGAAAGACCATAATGCTGAACAAAGAAAAAGAGTTCTATTCCTCATTCTGCAAATTGATCGTAGGGGTCGATGAGGCTGGGCGCGGTCCTCTCGCTGGGCCTGTCTTTGCTGCAGCCGCTTTATTCCCTCCGGATTTCGAGGATGAGCTCATTGACGATTCCAAAAAACTCACCGCCAAAAAACGTGAGGCTCTTTTCGATGAGATTAAGGAAAAGGCTTTGGCTTATGGCATCGCTTCTGTGAGCGCCGACGACATTGACAAATACAACATCTATGAAGCCACGAAGATCTGCATGAAGAAAGCCATCGAGCAGATTGGCATTGATTACGATCTAATCATCACCGACGCTATGCCTCTATACATCAAAGACAAAAAGGTCATCGCGATGATCAAAGGCGATGCCCAGTGCCTTAATGTCGCCGCGGCCTCAATCCTCGCTAAAGTGAGCCGTGACAGATACATGGATGAACTAGACAAAGAGTATCCTGAGTATGGTTTTGCCAAGCACAAAGGATATGGGACGAAAGCCCACATCGACGCGATCATGAAATATGGGCCGATTGAGCATGTTCACCGCAAAACGTTCGCCCCGATAAAGTATCTTTTGGACGACAGCCCGAAACTTTGTTGACGAATTTTCGGAAAAAATAGGATTCCCGCCATATATGAGAAGTGGAGGGATTCTATGTCATTTTTAAAACCAAACCAGATTCTTCATTATCTCGCTCTCAAATATGAGGGCAACTGGGACAAGATAGCCCAAGCTGTTCAGGACAAAGAAAAGCCGGATGAGGAGCTATATCAAAAACTCGCCTCAACGTCACAAAGCAAATACGTAACCTTAATTGATCCTGAATATCCTCTTTCCCTTAAACAAACCTATAAACCCCCGATTGTTCTTTTCTATCACGGGGATCTTTCTCTTTTGGATGACTCATCGAAATGTATTTCATATGTCGGTTCGAGGAATTCAACCCCATATGGCAATGAGATGGCCAAAAACATCTGTTCTAGGCTCTCTAAGTATGGCTACAGCATAATTAGCGGTCTTGCCCGCGGAATCGATGTAGCGGCCCTGGAGGCGGCTTTAGAGAGCAAAGGAAGGGCTGTTGCCGTGCTTGGAAATGGCATCGACTATTGTTACCCAAGCGAGAACACGCCCGTTTATGAAAGAATCAAGAAAGAAGGCCTCGTCATCTCTGAATACCCATCGATGACGAAACCGACCCACGAGACTTTCCCACTTAGGAATCGAATCGTCGCCGCTTTGTCGAAAGCGGTCGTTGTGGGGGAAGCGGCCAAAAGAAGCGGAACTCTGATAACGGTGAATTACGCTTTAAATTCCAATAAAGACGTTGGCTGTGTGCCTTTTAAGGCGACCGAGGAAAGCGCCTGCAACACTCTTATTAAGGAAGGAGCGTTCCTGATTGAAAGCGCCGAAGACGTCCTTTTGATGGTGGGAGATAAGAGGGGAGAATTGGAAAAGCCGTAGGCTAAAACCCAAGATTGCCATGCGATTTTGACATGTTTGGCTTATGCGTGAGCGCTTACATAGGTAAAATATCTACGAAAACGAGGATATTTTCATGAACAAAAAAATTATCTTTCCTATGCTCTCGGTTCTTGTTTTAGCGGGATGCACAAAACCAGCAGCCCCAGCTATGGAATCTGAGGAACTCGCCCATTACATCTCGGGCATGACTCTCAAAGGCTTAGACAACGTCAGGGGCAATATGTATCTTCCTGAAGAAGTTGAAGGGCTTCCGATCACTTGGAGCTGCGATCAGCCGGGAATTATTAATTGTGAGGCCGATGGCGACATCGCTCCTGGCTCTGTTACAAGACCTAGCCAAGACACAACCGTCCATCTCACCGCTTCGATCAAGAAGGATGGCAAGGTTGGCAAATATACCCAAGAAGTTACTGTCAAAGGTTTGGCTCGCGAATTAACCGATGATGATTATGTTGGGTACCTTCTTGTCACTTTCACCGGCGAAAACAGCGGCGCTAATGGCGAGCAAGTCTATATGTCTTTAGCACCAGAGGGCGCTGGATTCAACTTCCAGTCCTTAAACGGAAATCAACCAATCCTTTCCTCAATCGCTAGTGAGAAAGGCGTCAGAGACCCATTCGTCTATCGTTCACCAGAAGGCGACAGATTCTTCATCATCGCTACCGACCTTAAGGTAAACAATAGGCCGGAAGGTGGTTGGAGTCAGACTTCAAAAGGCTACACTTATCCAACCGTTAACGGCAAACATACCCTCATCCTTTGGGAAACCGAAGACCTCACCGATTGGGGTGAACCAAAATACATTGATGTTGCCCCAAAGAATGCCGGCATGGCTTGGGCTCCAGAAATGACTTGGCACGAAGAAACTGGTCAGTATGTCATCTTCTGGTCCAGCTGCATCATCGATGACCTTAGCTTGCCAGATAATCAGAAGACCAAGGTCAAAGGCGATGCCGTCTATTACACGACCACCCGTGACTTTGAACATTTCGGAGAGACCAAACTTTTCATCGATAACCAAAAAGATGGCGTTCCAGCGAATTCTAACCATCCAGATGGCAGAAACATCATCGACGCTACTTGCACCAAGATTGGCGACCATTATTACGCCATCACCAAAGATGGTGATAATCCAGATGCCGATGGTGGCATTCGCATCTTCAAAAGTGACGATATACTCGATTACACCGCTTGGGAGAAGGTTTTAGACCTCGATGAGTTAGGACTTGATCCGACGGGATCTGGCGCCAGGTTAAACAATGGGACGGAGGAATTTACAAACAGGACTTTAGAAGGACCAGCCCTCTTCCAGTTCAACAAATGCGATTGGGAAGACCCGAATAAACCAGAATGGTGCATCATGGGCGACAGATATAACGCTGGCAGCGGTTACCTCCCATTCTCAACAACCGACATCGAAGACACCACTGGCGATGCCTGGAGCATCTATCCTTCCTCCAAATTCTCTTGGGGTAATGGTGGCAAACGCCACGGCTCAGTCCTCAAGTTAACCAAAGAGGAAGCTGCCGCTATCGGCGCGAAATGGCTTGCCGCCTAATCGCCTGATTTAGCGAAATACCCAGTGGATCAAGTCGGTTCACTGGGTTTTTAAATGCGTTGGAAATGAAATAAATTTACATTCCAGCGAAAGTGAAAAGTTTTACAAAATTTCTATAAATAATCTCTTATTTATATATAAGGAAAGGGGGAGTAAGGTGTTTGACAACCCCATTTTCTGTTCCTATGATACCTAAGCGTCGAAAGGCCGTTTACGAATGAAATTAGTTATTGTCGAGTCTCCAAAAAAATGTGATACCATCGGAAGATATTTAGGTCATGACTTTAAAGTCATGGCATCCCAAGGGCACATCAGGGACCTCTCAATGAGAGGTAAGGGAGGCCTTGGAATCGATGTCGAAGGGGGCTTTGTCCCTAGCTTTGTCGTCGCAAGTGGCAAACAGAAGATCATAAACGAGCTTTCCCGCGCCGCGAAGAAGGCGGATGAAGTCTTTCTCGCAACCGACCCTGACCGCGAAGGAGAGGCCATTTCTTGGCATCTTGCGCAGGTCTTAAACCTACCTGTCGAGACAACTAAACGTCTTCGCTTCCACGAAATTACCAAGCCAGCGATCCTTGAGGCGATTGAAAACCCAAGCACCATCAACATGGATCTCGTCAATTCCCAAGAGACCCGCAGGATGTATGACCGCATCATCGGTTTTAAATTATCTTCCCTTCTTCAAAGAACCATCAAATCAAAGTCAGCTGGACGTGTTCAGTCGGTCACTTTGAGGATGATCGTCGATAACGATAAAGAGATCAAGGATTTCAAACCGGAAGAGTATTGGACCCTTGATATCGTGCTTGATATCAATGGCACGAAAGTAACTGCCACCTTGGACAAAATCGATGGCAAAACTGCCGCAATCCATAACAAGGATGAAGCGGAAGCCCTTCTCAAACGTTTAGCCGATTCATATCACGTCGCCTCTTTGACTAAAGTCAAAAAGCGTGTCCCATCAAAACTTCCTTTCACCACGTCAACGATGCAGCAAGAAGCCTACAACCGCTTCAAATTCAGCACCTCCATGACCCAATCCATCGCTCAGAAGCTTTATGAAGGCTTAGAGGTCAATGGAGAGCATGTTGGTCTTATCACCTATATGCGTACCGACAGCACCCGTTTGAGCGAAAACTTCTATTACAACCACGCCAAACCATTCATTCTCGAAACATATGGTGATGAATATCTCGGCAATATCAAATTCGGAAAGAAGCAGGAAAGGATTCAGGATGCCCACGAAGCAATCCGTCCTACTGGTACTCATAGAACCCCTGAGATCGTTGCCAAATACGTTGGTGAGCGTGAAGCCAAGCTTTATAAACTTATCTATGACCGCGCTTTAGCCTCAGTCATGTCCGACAAAGTCGAAGAAGTGACGACCGTTATCTTTGAAGAGAATGGTCTTTCCTTCAAAACAGTCGGCACCAGAACTCTCTTCAAAGGTTATGAAGCGATCTATGGCGAATTCGAAGACGATGACACCAAACTCTTGCCTTTGATCGAAGAGAATAAGATCTATAACCGTGTTGAAACCAAGAATGAGCAGAAGTTCACCAAAGCTCCTGCCAGATACACTGAAGCCCGCGTCGTTAAGATGATGGAAGAAAAAGGCATTGGCCGTCCATCAACCTACGCAAGCACCATCAAACTCCTTGTTGCCCATGGTTATGTCACCTCCAAAGGAGGTGTTCTTACCCCAACCGACACAGGAACTTTGACAACCGTTGTCATGGAAGACTGCTTCCCAGCCATTGTTTCTTTCGATTACACCGCCAAGATGGAAAACCAGCTTGATGAAATCGAGGAAGGAAAACTCAAGAAGATTGATGCAATGAATAGCTTCTATGGTCCATTCATCAAGGATCTTGAAGTGGCGACCGAGAAGATTGCCAAACATGACCCTACCAAAGACAACCCAGTCGGCGTTTGCCCAGATTGTGGTTCGCCTCTTGTCACAAAGAAGAGCCGCTACGGAACCTTCATCGCTTGTTCTAACTACCCAACTTGCCATTACGTTCAGAAAGAGCCTAGCACCACAAAGGAGACTGGCGAAATCTGCCCAGAATGCGGCAAGCCTCTCGTCATCAGAAAAGACAAGAAGAGCGGAAAAGAATTCATCGCCTGCTCTGGCTTCCCAAAATGCCGTTACATCAAAAACATCGACGGCACTGAAACTCAAAAGAAAGAAACAATCACGCCAGATCAATACGTTAAACCATGTCCAAAATGCAAGACGGGGCACCTCGTCCTTAAACATGGCAAAAAGGTTGATTTCCTTGGTTGCACCAACTTCCCAAAATGCCGTCACCATGAATGGCTGACCGAGAAGAAAAAATGAAAGAAGTGACTATTGTTGGGGCGGGTCTTGCTGGTAGCGAGGCCGCCTTCTTCTTATTAAAGAAAGGCTATACGGTACACCTCTATGAGAGGCGTCCTTTAGTCGACGATGGAGCGCATACAACAGACGCTTTCGGCGAACTTGTTTGTTCCAATTCTCTTAAAAGCGACCGCCTTGATAATGCCTGCGGTCTTCTTAAAGAAGAGATGCGCAAAATGGATTCGATCACCATGGAAGCGGCGGAGATCGCTAGGGTTCCTGGTGGCAACGCTTTAGCAGTAGACCGTGATATTTTCGCTCAAAAAATTACGGCAAAACTGACTTCTTTTCCAAATCTCATCCTCCACAGAGAAGAAATAACCGAACTTCCTAAAGGACCAACAATCATTGCGACTGGTCCGCTTACAAGCGCTTCCTTGATGAATGTTTTAGGTGAGGCGATAGGGGAGAAGAATCTCTCCTTCTTCGATGCCTCTGCCCCAATCATCAAAAAGGATTCGATCGACTTCACCAAAGCCTATTTCAAATCCCGATTCGAGCAAGATGACGGCGCTTATATCAACTGTGGCTTCTCGAAAGAAGAATACACGAATTTCGTTAATGAGCTCATCAATGCCAAGAAGGCGTTGGTCCATGAATTCGATACCCGTTATTTCGAAGGATGCCTTCCGATTGAAGTCATTGCGAGCCGCGGTTTTGAGACATTGAGACATGGCCCTCTTAAGCCCTTCGGTTTATGGACCGAAGAACATCCAAGGGCATACGCGATCGCTCAGCTTAGGCAAGATACCAAACTCGGCGATTACTATAACCTCGTCGGTTTTCAAACCAACCTCACATACCCAGAACAGAAGAGAGTTTTCCAGATGATTCCTGGCTTAGAGCATGCGGAATTCCTCCGTTATGGTTTGATGCACAGAAACTCATATATCAACGCCCCAAAAGCCTTGAACGAAGACCTTTCTTTGAAGAACGCCTCAAACATCTATATCGCTGGTCAACTTTCCGGCGTTGAAGGATATGTTGAAAGCGCAGCCACCGGCATCATCGCGGCCATCAACCTTTGGAGAAAGGAAGAAGGCAAAGCCTTCAACCAAGCCCCAAGATGTTCTGTCATCGGCTCTTTGCTTGATTACATCCTCCATGCTGCGAGCAACAAATTCGAACCTATGAACGCCAACTGGGCGATTGTCCCAGATAGCGCGAAAGAAAAACGCGAACAGGCTATTTCAAAGGCCCTCCAAGAGATAGAATCTTATTGGAGAGACGCCAATGAATAAGGTTGAGAAAGAATACTTAGATTTTCTTAAAGCCAAACTCTATAGCGAACACACTCTTGATTCCTATCAAAGGGACATCGATTCCTTTTTCGCTTACCTTAACAAAGAAGGCCTCTTATTTGACGCCATTACTAAAGTAAACATCCGAAACTTCCTAAGCGAAGAACTTGGCAGGGGAGTTTCCGCTAGATCGTGCCAAAGAAGGATGACCGCTCTCCGCCGTTTTTATGATTTCCTTGCCCACGAGCAATATGTCGTGGTCAATTCTTTTCTTCAGGTCAGCGCGCCTAAGAAAGGTGTTCGTTACCCTGACACTTTGACGGTGGAACAGGTAAACGAACTCCTTAAAGAAAACGCCAAAAGAACCGATGACTTTATGCTTCGTGACCAAGCCATACTTGAGCTCATGTACGCTTCCGGTGTCCGTGCCAGCGAACTCATCAACATCAAGATGAGGGAAATCGACTATCGTTCAAGAACGATAAAGGTGTATGGCAAAGGAAAGAAAGAGAGAATCGTTCCTTTTGGAAGAACTGCTGAAGCGGCCATGAAGAAATATGCCGAGAAGTCTAGGCCTATTCTCGCCTCTTTAAGAACAAGCAACAAATCGCAGGAATCATTCTTCCTCTCAGGAAAAGGGGAGAACCTCACAGTCAGAGGGCTTGAATACATTCTCAAACAAATCGAGATCAAAACAGGCTGCCGTTATGGCCTTCATCCTCATGAGATGAGGCATAGCTTCGCCACCCATCTTTTGGACAACGGAGCAGACCTTCGTCTCATCCAAGAATTGCTCGGTCATGAGTCCTTAGATACGACTCAGGTTTACACTCACGTTTCAAAGAAAACGATGCTCAAAGAGTACGCTGAACACTTCCCTCGTCAGAAGAAAAAATCGAAATAATCCCTGCAAAAACGTTGTTTTTTGCTTTTGAGATATAAGGACTTTTACTTCTTCCTTGTAAGGAAGGAGGCTTTTTTGTATACTTTACTTCGGCTTTTCTTTGAAAAGAGAAGCTAATACACACCTCATGGATTGAGCACCGTGTTCCCAAAGACGGGCAAAGTAGCTTAAAAAGCGTCTTGGGTGGTCAGCTCCTAGAAGTGAGGGAGGCATAAACAAATGGAGGTCACAGAATGAGTGACGAAATGAAAAAGGTTGAGGCCGTTGAGGCCGAAGCTGCTGAGGAACAAGCTGCCCCAGCTGCCGAACCAACCATGGCTGAGATTGTCAGAGACCCAAGCGCTCCAATCATCACCGTGAAGAAATTGCTTGAAGCCGGTGTCCACTTCGGACATCAAACCCGCCGTTGGAACCCAAAAATGGGCAGATTCATCTACGGCGCCAGAAACGGTATTTACATCATCGATCTCACCAAGACCGTTGAGCAGGTCAATATCGCTTACAAGAAGTTAAAAGAGATTGTCGAAAAAGGTGGAAAGGTCCTCTTCGTCGGCACCAAAGACAGCGCCAAAGAAGTCGTTGTCAATGCTGCTCTCGTCAGCGGTTCCTTCTACATCTCCAA
>JAILRR010000015.1 GCA_024698065.1 Bacilli bacterium | reverse complement strand
AGAGCTTTACGTTCGCGCTCTTAATACGTGAGGAAAAGAATTTTGAGTTCAAAAAGCCTTTTCCTTGTTGGTTGTTAGCCATTTTGTAACCTCCTGAAAATTACACAGGTGAATTAACTATAAGGCGAAATGAGTATGTTGGCTATAGTCAGTTGACTAAAAAACAAGAAAATCTAGCAAAAAGATTAGACTTGTCTAAGCGCTTTCTTTTCGTGAATTCTTAACAATTTTAAAGTAAATCGGCAAAACAACTGTCTTTGGCGACTTTGAGACACTGGGATAGGATGGTTTCCCTATCGAAATGGCAACCATCGGCAATCCAAATTCTTAATATAGCAACTTCGGCCTGAACTAAAGCCCCCTGCTTAAAGGCATTCTCATCGGCGATCTTATTTCTTTTAAGGGGTTTTAACGGCTTGAGGAATTGCTTAACCAGGTTCTCTATTTTTCCGTTGAACCTATATGTGGATGAGCGAAGAACGGCATTTGCCATCTTTTTGTTCTCCAAAATCCAATCGAGTAAAGAGCTAAAAGTTGATTCAAGACTATCGCTCTCCCCTGCCGCATAAAGGATTGAGGAAACGCCGGAGATAAGGCGGTCTTCAATTGCAGAAATTAATTGGTCAATAGATTGGTAGTGAAGATAGAAGGTCGACTTGTTGATATCGGCCGCGTAAATGAGGTCATCAATCATCAAAGATTCAGGGTCACTCTTCTGGAGTAGATCCACCATTGAATTGAAGATGATCTTTTCGGTCTTTATGAACCTTCTGTCAGTCGTTCTCATAGGGGTACGCTAAAATTGTAGTAAATACGGTGATTTTTGCAACACTTTTTTCTATTAATAGACTTTCGTTTATCTTTTTATGCGAATATTACTAATTTCTTCATTAAACTCATAAAAACCTCAATAAAATAAAAATCTGAGCCTTTTTAGGGCCCAGATCAGGGTTATTTTGGCGTGTCCGAGGGGATTCGAACTCCTGACCGCAGACTTCGGAGGTCTGTACTCTATCCAACTGAGCTACGGACACAGAATGGTGCGCTGGACGAGACTTGAACTCGTATGGGTTGCCCCACTAGCTTCTGAGACTAGAGCGTATACCATTCCGCCACCAGCGCACGTGTATGTAATTATATTAAGTAACTAAGGGTTTTCATATGGTTTTGTCCTTATAGTTTGCGATAATAGTATCTATGAAAACTACAAATATTGACCTTTATGCCTATTTCGGCCTTCCAAGAGAGAAAAACGCCAAAGGATACCTCCATGGTATGTTTTTTGATCAGGAAAATCCTCGTGTTTTGCAGGTTGGCAAGCGCATAAGGCCAATGGTTCTCATCATTCCTGGAGGCGGATATCACTGGGTTTCTTACCGTGAAGGTGAGCCTGTGGCCCTCCGTTTCCTCCAAAAAGGATATAACGCTTTCTGGCTTGAATACTCCACCGATGAGGATGGAGTTTGCCACCCAACTCAGCTAAAAGAAGCGATGATGGCTCTTCTTTATATCCATAAGAAGGCCGCATTATTCTTCTCCGATCCAGAGCAAATCGCCGTTATTGGCTTCTCTGCAGGTGGCCATTTAGCCGGTATGCTTGCCTCAAGAACCGAAGATGAGAAGGTTCTCGTTCCTCAATATCTCAAGACTGAACCCCATATCAAGGCCTGCTGTTTCTCCTATGCAGTAGTCACTTCACAGGGAAAATCACAGGGTTCGCAATATACCTTTATGTTCCTTACGGGTGGAAACAAGTATCTCGAGAAGGAAGTTTCCCTCGAAAACCGTGTCACCAAAGACTTCCCGCCGTCATTCATTTGGACAACGGCCGAAGACACGACGATCGAACCTCAGCAAAGTGAATACCTTGCCAAGTGCTTGACCGCTAAAGGCGTTAAGAACAAATGCATCGTCTATCCTCATGGAGCACATGGAACAGCGTCTGGAGACATCAATTCCTTCAATGCCGAAAAGCTTGCTAGCTTACCAGCAGAGAACGCTTCCTGGGTTGATGAGGCTGCCGAGTTCTTTAAGAGCTGCGGCTTAGCCATTAAGGATTAAGTATTTTTCTCAAACGGATAGATGACGCCCATCTGTTGGCGGCATTCATCCATCATCGATAAGACATCAAGAGTCGCTTGATGAGGCACGAGCTCGCTTTCGAGTTTGCCAGCCTTGATATCCTCAGAAACGACATCGAATTCATGAAGATAGGAAGTTGGAAATCGGACATGTTCGGTTCCCTCTTTTGTTTTGATATAAGCGTGCCAAGTTCTATGGGCTTCCGGAACCTTCAAAATCCCATTTTCCCCTGCAAAAACCGCGTAGTTTTTATACAAAAGCCCATCAAAACCCGCTAAAACACGGGCTGTGAATCCTTCGTAATTCAGTTCAATGACTTCATGATAATCGACACCATTTTTGATAAGCGGAGAGCATTTCATGCTCCTTGGTTTCCCAAAGCACCGGTACATAAAAGTCATTGGGTAAACGCCTAAATCTAGAAGCGCTCCGCCAGCTCTCATAGGATCGATCATCCTAGCGCGAGCGTTATAGAAAACCTTGAAGCAACCTTCGGCCTTCTTGATCTTGCCTAGGCGTCCGCTTTTGACCCATTCGGCAACCTTTTGGGCGACCGGCGAATAGAAGGTCCACATCGCTTCACTGATATATAAGTTCTTCTCTTTTGCGTAATCGAAAAGCTCTTTGGCTTCCTTCTCATTGACGGTGAATGGTTTCTCAACAAGAACTGGCTTCCCTAAAGATAGAGCCAGTTTGGCATATTCAAGATGGTTGCTATGAGGCGTTACGACATAAACGGCATCAACGCCTGGGGCTAATATTGCCTCTTTAGCCGTTCCAAAGGCTTTTGAATGGTATTTCTTAGCCCATTCTTCGTTCTTTTTCTGGTTTCTACGGTAGCAAGAAACGACTTCATGACGGCCTGATGAAAGGAGTTGTTTAACAACGCGATTAGCTAGGCCTCCAACGCCTATAAAGCACCAACGGAACTTTTCCATATATCCATTATATAAAAAGGGCCATAGTGACCCTATAAGTTATTTCTTCAAAACGTATTTGGCATTTAGTGACAATTCGTCATAGCCATTGTCGCCTGGAACGAGCTCTCTTTCGAAGGGTTGTCCTTCGTGAGCGAGACAAAGTTCTAAGACGCATAGGAAGATGCCGATATCGATACGGTTGAAATATGCGGCTTTATCAGCTGGGAACATGCTGAAGAACTTGGCTTTGCGGTATCTATAGACATTAAGTGTGTCGCCATCGCGTTTGACTAACCATGGCTGGCTATTAACCGCGCTTGGAGCGAAACGGGCGATATCGGTAACGCCTTTGATCTCAATTCCTTCCCAAATCTCGGATATTTCTTTTCTTTTGCTCTTGAAAATATCCTTTCTGAAGGATGAATCATCTTTGATTTTGCGGATGCAGAACATAATGACGTATTCGAGGCCTTCATAGGCAGGATCGTCGGTTTTTCCCATGCC
>JAILRR010000101.1 GCA_024698065.1 Bacilli bacterium | reverse complement strand
AACCCCAATCAACCTTGCAAACGACTTAGCGAACCTTGGAGTCAAGATCATCGGCTCCCAAGTCGAGGCCATCGATGTCGCTGAAGACCGTGATCTCTTCGAGAAAGCTATGGAGAAGCTCAACATCCCTCTTCCAAAAGGTTTTGCCGTCACTGGAGTTGAGGAAGGCGTCAAAGTCGCCAAAGAGATCGGTTACCCAGTCCTTGTCCGTCCTAGCTTCGTTTTAGGCGGCCGCATGATGAGAATCATCAATGATGAGAAGGCTCTCAAGAGCTTCATGAAAGAGGTCATCTCCTTCGACTCCGAGCACCCTGTCCTCATCGACAAATACATCTATGGCATTGAGGCGGAAGTCGACGCTATCAGCGACGGCAAGGATGTCTTCATCCCTGGCATCATGCAGCTTGTCGAACGCACAGGCGTCCACTCAGGCGACTCGATGTCAGTCTATCCTCCATATACCCTCTCTGAAGAAGTCCAAAAGACAATCGTCGATTATGCGACCAAGATTGGCATCGCTCTTCATATGGTTGGCTTATTCAACATTCAGTTCATCGTCCAGAAAAGCGGTGAGGTCTCAATCATTGAAGTAAACCCTCGTTCTTCGAGAACAGTGCCTTTCCTTGCTAAGTCAACAGGCGCCCCGATCGCCGATATTGCCGCTCAGGTAATGCTTGGCCACTCTTTAAAAGAGCTTGGTTTTGTAGGTGTTTTTCCGAAAAAGAAGCGTTGGTATGTCAAAACCCCAATCTTCTCCTTCACGAAGATCCAAGGCATGGATGTCGTCTTGTCCCCAGAGATGAAATCGACGGGTGAGTCGATTGGCTACGACCTTGATTTCAATCGTGCTCTTTATAAGTCACTCCGTGCTTCAGGGCAAAAGCTCATCAACTACGGTACCATCTTCACGACCGTTGCTGACAAAGACAAAGAAGCGGCTTTGCCTTTAATCCGTAGATTCTATGACCTTGGTTTCAATATCGAGGCCACAAAAGGCACTGCGGAATTCTTAAAGAAAAACGGTATCAAAACCCGTATCAGAAAGAAGATTTCTGAAGGAAGCGAAGAGATTCTTGATTCGCTCCGCAAAGGATACGTCTCATATGTCATCAACACGATGACCGATGACCGCGAGGATATGGCGAAAGACGGAGTCAAAATCAGACGCTTCGCCATCGATAACTCGGTTCCGGTCTTCACTTGCTTAGATACCGTCGAGGCCGTCATCCAGGTTTTGGAACAGACGACCATGAACGTTTCGACTATTGATGCTGAATAATGGAGAAGGTTGATGGATTTCCATCAACTTTTTCTTTTTGGTTTTTTGTTGTTTTTCGTCTTGAGGGATAATTCGTTCTCTAGTTCTTCGATTGATGGAAGCGTTCCTTTGAAATCATCTGGTATCATTTTTGATAATTCGAAAGACGAAATACCTATTGGCTGAGAAGAAGACTCAATGGCATAGCGGGTCAGCAATTCATCTTTTTCCCGACAGACTAGAATACCAATCGTTTTTGCGTCCGTTTCGCTTTTCAAGAGATGATCGACCGCGACGACGTATGTTCCGAGCTGCCCGGTATACTCTGGTTTGAAAGGCGTCGTTTTAACTTCAATGACAACATAGGCGTGAACCTTAGTGTTATAGAAGAGCATGTCGATGAATTGTTCAGTGCTGCCTACCACTAAGCGGTACTCTCTTCCCATGTAGGCAAATCCTGTTCCTAATTCCAAAAGAAAACGTTGGATATTGTCAATGAGACCATCCTTCAATTCTTTCTCCGAATAATCTTCATCTAAAGATAAGAAGTTAAAAGAATAAGGGTCTTTCGTTATGCCCACAGCTAGATCGCTTTTTTCTTTTGGCATTGTGGTTTCGAAATTGTTTATCGCCTTTCCTTGCCTTTCATAGAGATTGGTGTCGAGATGGATTTCTAACATAGAACGTGACCATCCGTTTTCAATGGTTTTGCTAATGTAGAATAGCGCCTTATTTTGGTTTCCCTGCGATGAAATGGTAATCATGACTAAATGACCCCATGGCATGGCATAGATTTGGTCAACAAGCTGTTGACGGTTTTCGTTTTCTGGAAATAATTCATAAAACTGCCGCATGTACTTTAGATTTGTTGGAGAAAACCCTTTACTGTCTTTAAACTGCTCTTTTAGATCTTTCGATAGGGTGTTATAAAAGCCACTTCCCCATCTAGAAACGGCTTTCATTTTGACGATATCCCTGCCAAGCGACCAATAAAAACGAATCAGTTCGCTGTTCACGTGAATCGATGCCTTAATTTGGGACTGCCTATATCTTTTCTTTAAATCCGTAATCCAGTTTTGATAATCATCATCAAGTATGGATAAAACTTTTTGATCGAATTTTTCCATTTTTATATTCCTCCTATCACGATCGACAAGGCGTCTTAAGAAGGAAAAAAACCATCCAACATAAAACACCTTTTGCAGCCAACTGCCGATATCCCTATCGACCATGGTTGCCGGTGTTTCATCCTTCGTTGGATGGCCTCTGATTCAAATGTTTGGCATTTGTGTGGAGCACGGGCGGTGTCGGCGCATGACAATCATTGTCACCACCTAAGGCGCCTTCTGGGCGATGCTTTCCACAATGCAAGATCCTAACACATCCAATCTTGCAGTCATCTGTTACGGCGTCCTATCGTTTGGCTGCGTATGGTTGACTTTGCGTAAGCTAGTTCATAGCGCCGATAGTTCGTTAACGATTACATCATTATTATACCCCAAATCCAGTGATTGGAGTTGGATGAAGAATCAAGAATTGCTGCAAATTACAAACCTGTTTGATGGTTTGAAATCTTTATTGTCGTTTTTTAAGACAAGACAATTTTGATGGGTTTCCATCAACTTTTTCTTTTTATAATATTCATGTATGGAAAAAGTCGTCCTCAATAACGGTGTCGTAATGCCTACGCTAGGAATAGGTACTTTTCTTATTGAGCCTCCCGATGCTTTTAACGGAGTGAAGGAAGCCCTTAAGATGGGATACCGCCATATCGACACCGCGAACATGTACGGAAACGAAAGAGCGGTGGGCCGCGCAATCAAAGAATCAGGCGTTCCTAGGAATGAGATCTTCCTAGCCACCAAGATCTGGCCAACCGAATACCATAACCCGAATATTGTGGAAGAAACCTTAGAGAGATTAGGCGTCGATTACGTCGATCTCCTTTACGTCCATCAACCTGCAGGCGATTGGAAAGCCTGCTACAAGATGATCGAGAAAGCCTACAAAGAAGGAAAGACCAAAGCCATAGGCATTTCCAATATGGAAGGACATTGGCTTGATGAGCTTTATTCTTTTTGCGAAATCAAACCCCAGGTCATTCAGGTTGAATGCCATCCATATTTCCCTCAAACGGAACTAAGAGAGCAAATCAAGAAGGATGACATCAAAATTGTCAGCTGGTTCCCTCTAGGGCATGGCGACCCAACCCTTTTGAATCAGAAAGTGATAGGGGAGATTGCCAAGAAACACGAAGTGACGAACGCCCAAGTGCTCTTACGTTGGCAATTGGATATGGGCTTCACCGTCATCCCTGGCAGCAAGAACGTCGATCATATTAGGGATAACTATGAAATCCTTTCCTTCTCCCTAGACAAAGAGGATATGGATAAGATAGCCACTCTCAATAACGGCAAGAAATATAACGTGCAGACTCCTGAGAAGCTTGAGATATACGCCAATAGATTCCCTGTCTACGAAAAGGAATAGCAAAACAAAAAGAAAAGCCCCAATTTGCAGGGGCTTTTTTGATTTTTGATGCGGATTATGCGTTGAAATCGACGTGGATGGAACCGCTTGTGACATTAAGGCTCATGGTCTTTGTGGCACCTGCGTTGGTCTTGCTCTCGACGTTCGCGCTGCCGCTCATCTTGCTGACTTTGAAGTTGTAATTCTCTTCAGCATCGATGACAGAGAGATTGATGGAGCCAGAGACCGCATCGATGTCGATCGTTTTTTCGGCATCGACTTTGAGGAGGTCGACTTTGCCAGAGGTGCAATCGGCTTCAAGGCTTTCGCATTTGATCTTTTCGCCTTTGATGGTTCCGGAGATGCCGCGGAGGTCGATTTTGCCTCCAGCGGTGAGGTTATCCATGGTGATTTTTCCGCTTGTGGCATCGACATTGATGTCTTTGCCGGCGGTGAGGTTCTCGATGCTCACGCTGCCAGAGATGGCGTCGAGGTCGACTTTGCCTCCAATGTTGCAATTCTTGACGGTGACGGAACCGCTTGTGCAGTCGATGATGAGGTCTTTGCTGCTTGTTGCGTTCTCAACATAGATGGATCCGCTTGTGGCAGCGATCTTGTAATCGATGTCGGAATCCATAGGGACGGTGATGGTGGTGACGTTGTCGAAGATCTTGTCGTAGTTCCACGGCCAGACGAATTCGCCAACCCAGTTGAACCACTGTTTCTCTTTTTCTTTCATCTCAAGAACGCCATCGACGAAGGTGAATTCGATCTGCGGGTCGTCCTCTTTGTCTTTGTAATCGATCTTGATGGTCTCAACATCGCCTTTGACGACGTTGACGGAGCCGGAATAGGTTTTGACCTTAAGGGCTGAGGCAGCTCCTTCGGCGACATAATGCTTTTCGACTCTTTCGGC
>JAILRR010000095.1 GCA_024698065.1 Bacilli bacterium | reverse complement strand
AGTCGTTTTTCAAAATCATTCAGCAAAAACACATTATTTTCGATTTCATCACCCTTGAGAGTCTCAAGTTTCATCCACCTCACCTGAGCGGCTGCTTTGTTGAGTGAAGAAGAGAATTCAATCTTCTTCTCATCGAACATCGCATAGATGGTCAAAAGGATGTCTTTCTTCTCAACGAAGAGGATGCTAAAAGCTACCGTCCTCTTCTCAAGTTTGGCTTTGAAGGAAAGAAGGCTAGAGATATCGAATGCGAGAAGTCCTAACCAAATAAGGGCTAAGATCGCAAGTATGTAAAGGAGTATTTGCCACCATTCCATGGACTAATATTCTAAATACCTATAGCCCTATTTTCAAATTTCGCCTTATAGCGGCAACCAAATTCCTTTCCTAGGAAATTGAGAAGATGAGCGCAAAGTAATATACTTTGAATAAATAGCGAGGAACAAAGATGAGCAAACCGATTGTAGCGATCCTCTACGACTTTGACGCAACCTTGGCAACAAGCGACATGCAGAACTTCTCCTTCATCCCTTCTTTAGGCTTGACCCCTGCTGAATTTTGGGCAAAAACCAAAGAATTCTCCGAGAAAACCGGATGCGAGAAAACACTTGGCTATCTCCACACGATGATGGATGAGTGTCAGAAACGCGGAATCAAGATGACGCGTTCTTTCCTTCGTGAACAAGGCAAGAGCATCAAGTTCTGGCCTGGCGTCGAAGATTGGTTTGAGAGAATCAACAAATTCGGCAAGGAAAAGGGCGTTGAGGTTGAACACTACCTCGTCTCTTCTGGCAACACAGAAATCGTCGAAGGCTGCTCCATCTATAAATATTTCAAGAAAGTGTATGGCTGTGAGTTCCTCTTCAATGAGAAAGATGAGCCAATCTGGCCAAAACACATGATCAACTACACGATGAAGACCCAATTCTTCTACCGTGTCTCTAAAGGTGCGCTTGATGTGAATGATGACATCGGCGTCAACGAGAAGAATCCAAACAAGAGAGTCCCATCTTCCAACATCGTCTATATCGGTGATGGACTTACCGACATCCCTGCGATGATCACCGCCAAAGAAAACGGTGGCCACTCGATTGCCGTTTATCCTGAGGGACAAGAAGACAAAGTCGACAAACTTTATTACGACGGCCGAGTCAATTATGTTGCCCCAGCCAATTACCAAAGAGGCAAAGAACTTGATTCGATCATGCGTCTCATTATCGAAGGCGTCGCCATCAACGAATCACTCAAGAAAAAAGGAAAAGCCTACAAGGAGAATAACGACTAAATGGTTTTCAATTTCTCTGCGACCCATAACTACGCCGTCCTTTTGATGGGTGGAAAGGGAATTAGGCTTGGCAACATCACTCCAAAACAATACGTAAAGGTAGCAGGCCAAGAGCTTTTTCTTTATTCGGCAAAAGCCCTTTATGAATCGAAATCAATAGACTTCATCATCTATGTCGTTCCTGCCGAATATAAGGGAAAAACGGAAAATATCCTCTGCAAAACCCCGCTAGAAAGTAAACCGCATGTCATCATTGAGGGCGGAGAAACTAGGGAACATTCTTGCAAGAACGCCATTTGGTTTCTTAAGGAACATCGCGTCAATCCGCATTCCTTAGTGCTCATCCACGACGCGGATAGACCTAATCTCACCACCGACATCATTTCGAGAAATATCTTTGAGGCGAGTAAGACCCAAGCCGCTGTCACTGCTATCAAAGCGGAGGACTCAATCTCCCTTACTAAGGACGGCATCATCGACTCCTACCTTGACCGTTCTAGCTTGGTGAGGCTTCAAACACCGCAGACCTTCTCATATGCTCTTTTGTATTCCTCATTCCTTCGCGAAGAAGACCTTTCAAAGTTCACCGATGAGGGTTCCTTGGTCGCCAAGGCAACGGGAACAAAAGCCACCATTGTGAATGGCGAGGCGAGCAACTACAAAATTACCACCGAAAACGACATTAAGATTTTCGAGCAATCGAGGAAGAACAAATGACAGAACATAGCAAGAAAGGCGACATCTTAGAAGGCACCGTCGTCAAGATCTATCCGAAATACGCAATCCTTCTTTTTGATAACAACGAAACCGGCCTTCTCCATATCTCTGAACTCACAAATTCCTATGTCCGTAATTTCACGAGCTTCGTCCAGGCTGGCAACATCTACAAAGTAAAAGTCATCGATTACGATGAGACCAAGAACTTCATGCGCGTAAGCGCAAAAGCCCTCTCACCAGAAGAGAAGAGGGAATCCCTTAAGAAGGAACCAATCCCGCTTGATAAAGTCTCTTTCGAGGCGCTTGAGAAGAAACTTCCGGAATGGATCAAAGAAGAAATAGAGGAGGATCAAAAATGATCATCAAAACACTTACCGACCACCTTGTTGACAAAGTCGACTTCGCTTCCTATCAGGAAAGCGTCAACGAGATCCACAAAGCCATCATCAATAAGACCGGTGCTGGAAACGATTTCCTTGGCTGGGTCGACTATCCAGAAACCTATAACAAAAAGGAACTCGAGGAAATCAAAAAATGGTCCAAATACGTCCGCGAGAATTATGATGTCCTCATCGTCTGTGGCATCGGCGGTTCTTACTTAGGAGCCCGCGCCGCAATCGAAGCCATCAACGGAACCATCCTCAAAGGCAAACCAGAGATTCTCTTCATGGGCCAGACCTTCGATCCAACTTATGTTGCCGAATGCCTTGAATACCTCAAAGACAAGAAGTTCGCCATCAACGTCATCTCCAAGAGCGGAACCACCACCGAGACTTCCGTGGCCTTCCGTTTGCTTAAAGAATTCATCGAAAAGAGAGATGGCGTTGAGTTCGCTAGAAAATCCATCTTCGCCACCACCGATGCCAATAAAGGCGCTCTCTTAGAGCTCTGCAAGAAAGAAGGCTATGTCCGTTTCGTCCTTCCAGACGATATCGGTGGCCGCTATTCAGTTCAGACCGCTGTCGGTCTCTTTCCAATCGCCTGCGCTGGCATCGATCCAGAAGCCATCCTCAAAGGATCGGCTAAGGCAAGAAAAGATGCCTCAAACCCAGACCTCAAAGTCAATGAATGCTACAAATACGCCGTCATCAGACATGAGATGTGGGCCCACTACAAGAAAGCCGTCGAGATGTTCATCACCTATGTCCCAAGTTTCGTTCAGATTGGCGAATGGTGGAAACAGCTTTATGGCGAAAGCGAAGGCAAAGAGAAGAAAGGCCTTCTCCCAGACAGCGCGACTTTCTCCACTGACCTCCATTCCCTTGGCCAGTTCATCCAAGATGGCAGCCCTGTCTTCTTCGAGACCACTCTCTATTTAGGAAAGCACCGTCACGAAGTCAAAGTCCCTCACGATGAAGATAATCTCGATGGACTTAATTACCTTGAAGGAAGAACCCTTGGGAGCATCCAAGACAAAGCTTTCGAAGGAACCATCAAAGCCCACACCGAGGAAGGTGGCAACAACAACGTCGTCCTTGAGTTAGAGGAAATGAACCCATTCAACCTTGGCTATCTCTTCTACTTCTTAGAGAGAGCTTGCGCCATGAGCGCTTACCTCAACGAGGTCAACCCATTCAACCAGCCAGGCGTTGAAATCTACAAGAAGAACATGTTCCATCTTCTTGGAAAACCCGGTTTCTAAAAATCTTTTGCCTATTTCGATAACGATTCGATTAGAGCATCGATGTCGTTTTCAAATAGTTTATCTATATTCTTTTCGATCGTTTCAATTGGATAGTCCCACCATTTCAGCTTAAGCAATTTCGCTATCGTCTTATCGTCGAAACGTTTTTTGATTGCTCGACAAGGATTGCCAACTGCGATTGTGTACGGAGGTATGTCAGAACCAACGACGGAATTCGCTCCTATAACTGCGCCATCTCCAATATGAACACCTGGCAAAACAGTGACGTTTTGGCCAATCCATACGTCATTGCCAACAACCGTATCTCCTTTTATCGGCATGTTGCTTAGCGGAGGAGTGTGTTTTCGCAAGTCCCTTGAAAATATATTGAACGGGTACGTAGTCAAACCATTCATGAAATGGTTCGCGCCATTCATGATGAACTCAATTCCCGCTCCTATTTGGCAAAACTTTCCAATAATCAGTTTGTCGCCTATGAAATCGTAATGATGAGTGACGTGTTTTTCGAAAAGGTCCGCCCCTTTTTTGTCGTCATAATACGAATAATCCCCGACGACGATGTTTGGATTGGTCACGCAGTTTTTGATGTAACACAGCTCTTCGATTTCTGGATTAGGGTATTTGGCATCTTTCCTTAACCCTGATAACGAGTCGCCGCATATAGGTTCGAGGCCGAGTTCTGGTCGGGATAAACCATACAATTCCATGAGCCTTATGATTTTGTCATAGCTCATTTCATTGATGCCTTCTTCGATTTTGTTGATGGTAGATCTAGACGTATAGCCCAAAGAATCGGCCATGGCTTGCTGTGACATCTTGTTCCTTACTCTTATGTCCTTTATTCTTTTGCCAAACTCTTTTTTATCCATAGCTATAAGCTCCTTTCTATCGATTCTATGAGATATTTGTCTTCCATTTTGGTAATAGCAAAAGTTTTCTTGCCGGCATAGTTTAATGAAGCGCCTAAATGATAGACCTCCTTACCGTCGATAATTAAAAACCTGTCGTGGTATTTATCGTTGATGAACGTAGAACAGTTCCCGTATTGCACATTAAATGCTCGAACATCGTCGCTAGATAGTTTTGCTTTTGACGAGTGATAAATTGAAAGACTAACGTCGTTTCCTTTGTGTTTCAAAAAATCCAGCGCTCTCATATCTGCATACGCATCGATAAGGATAATCGAGCGGCTCGCAGTCGAAACGAGTTTTGAGATGAATGACTTGGCATCAAAAAAGTCTCCGTCAAAGAATACTTTTTCTTTTTCCGGATTATTCTTTTCAACCAACGATAGACGATTATCTATGGAGTCAACTCTATTGATGAGGTTGATGTAGTTTTCATTTGTGATCAACGCTCTCTTTTCGTTTATCACATAGCCTTTGAGCAAATAGTCTTTTAAGACATTGTTCGCCCATTTCCTGAATAGAATCCCATTCTTTGAGTGAACCTTGTATCCGAGTGGAATGATTACTTCCAAGTTATAGTAAGAAACCGAATATGTTTTGCCATCGCTCGCAGTAGTTGCATTTTTTGCAACAACTCTTTTTTCGTCTAAATCATTTTCCATGATGACGGTTTTGATGTGTCTTGAAATAACGGATTTGTCTCTGCCAAATAATAGGCAAATGTCATTCAATGGCAACCAAACAGTATCTTCCTTTGGTGAGACATTGACGTCCAATCTCACTTCACCATTTACAAAAGAAACAACTTCATAGTCCAACATTCTTATGCCCCCTTTTGACGCAAATATTATAGCATGAAATCATAAGATAATCTACATAATCGACATTCATCTTAATGCGCTTGATCGAACCGAGAGTCAGAGAACAAAATACTAAAAAAGCGTAGAACATTCAGGGGTATGCCTGCCTGCCGCTACGCTACTGCTTTATGAGATTCAATCCCTGACAGCTTGAGCCTATGTTAGGGAATTGTTATTTATCGTTATAGAAGAAGATTCCGAAGGTTCCCGGGCCAGCGTGGCACGAGATCGTACCTTGAGCCTCGTGGACAATAATTTCCTTGAAGCCGAATTCTTTAAGGCGGTTATAGGCTTTATCGAGAAGCTCTTTGTCGATTTCGGTGTAGGCCATGAACACTCTAGTGAGATCAGGGTTCTTATTGGCGGAGAGAGTTTCCTCTAGATAATCGAAGACCCATTTGTCTTTCTTGCCGCGGAACTTCTTTCCGCAGACCATTTTTCCATCGGCGAGAAGAATCTGAGGGCGGAGCTTAAGGAGATTGGCGCCAAGCATCGCAAGGGCGTTGCAGCGTCCTCCCTTATAGAGATAATCAACTGACTCAAGGGCGAATGAGCCGTGCATGTATTTGGCTCTTTCATCAATGGTGTCGCAGACCTCTTTGAAGGATTTTCCCTCTTCAATTAATTCTCTGGTGTAGATGGCTTGGAGCGCGATACCGCCAGAGAGGTTGAGGGAGTTGACGATATGAACTTTATCACCAAAGGACTTTGCCGCTTCAAGAGCGTGTTCATAGGTTGAAGAGATCTTAGCGCCGATGCAGAAATGGATGACATAGTCGTGATCCTTCAAAAGCTCGGTGAACCTATTCTTATATTCCTCGGCATTGATGGCGCTTGTTTTAGCGAGCTTCCCAGTCTTCCTGGTATAGGCGAAAATGTCTTTCGCACCAAACTCTCCATCGAGGGCGCATTCATCACCAAAGATAAGGGTATAAGGGATGATATGAATA
>JAILRR010000093.1 GCA_024698065.1 Bacilli bacterium | reverse complement strand
AGGGGAAGATGGCAAAACAATCATTCCTCCATTCACTGTCATTCCTAACTTCGGTTCGAAGGCTGCTGAGGCCATTGAAAAAGCCAGGGAAGATGGAGAATTCATTTCTATCGAAGATCTCAAAGATAGAGCCAACTTAGGCTCTTCGACCATCGATGCCTTAAGAGAATATGGAAGCCTTGAAGGCATGAGCGAGTCCAATCAACTTAGTCTCTTTGATTTCAGTTTCTAAAGTGATAGATTATTAGTCGCTGTCGGGACGTAGCACAGCTTGGTAGTGCGTCTGGTTCGGGACCAGAAGGTCGTGGGTTCGAATCCCATCGTTCCGACCATTTGAAAAAAAGAAAAGTTCCCTTAACCGGGAACTGTTTTTTATTAGTGGCCCGCCCGAGCCGACTCGAACGGCTGGCGTTTCGCTTAGGAGGCGAACCCTCTATCCATCTGAGGTACGGGCGGAGCATCCAAAGAGTTATAACTCTTAGGCGAGAAAGATTATAGAACAAACTCGGCTAGAATACTTCTCCTTTTATTTATAGAGACGCAAGAAATAACAAAAAACCCTGTTTTTGCACAGGGTTTTTGACAATTTTAGTCTTGTTTTGCTTTCGCCGCTTTGTATTCGTCAACCAGATGCTTCAGGTCACGGTAGACGTCATATGGGTGGTCGATGTTACGGAAAGCGTAGGCTGCTGTTCTGCCATTTCTTGTATAGAGGACAGGGGAAGCAGAGGAACCGAATGTTATTGTGCCTGGGTTATCGCTTCCTTTCATTAAACGATCCAAGAAGTCAACATTGACCATAAGACCACCGATCATTTCGAAGTCGAGTGTGGCGTAATCGACACCGATGATCCCTCTTCTGATAAGAATCCTTTTATTCGTGTATGCATAGAATGTTTTCTTATAGCTCATGCTTAGACCTACCCAAGTCGCAATTATGGCAAGCAGTATTAGACCTCCAAAAACGGATAACTGGATGACGAGTGGTGCTGGCGCGCCGCGTTCCGCGAAAGCTTCAAACATCATGCCAAACGGAACGGCCATGACGAGGATGGGAATGAGCGCAAACAGAGTGTAGGCCAACCCAGAGAAATAGACATACCTCGTTTTGTTTGGCTTGATTACCTTTAAGATTTCTTCATCTTCCTGAAGAATAGGGGTGAACAATTCTTTGTTTTCCATTTTGATGCTCCTCCTTCGAGCAAGGGTAGTATATACAATAATTCCTCAAAATACAAGATAATTCAAAAGAATTCAATTTGCTTCAAATCAGTATAAATGAAACCTTCAAAACTAGTGCTATAATTTGTTAACATCCTAAGGATGAAGGAGGACAAAACATGCCTTGCACAACAATATTAGTCGGTAAAAAAGCGAGTTATGATGGCTCGACCATGATCGCCAGAAACGATGATGGCAGATTTGACACAAAGAAATTGGTGGTGGTTCATAACCAGCCAAAGAAATACGTTTCCAAAATCGCTCATTTAGAGATTGAACTTCCAGACAACCCTCTCTCGTATACGAGCACACCAAATGTTACAACTGACAAAGCTGGTATTTGGGCCGCTAACGGCATCAATAGCGCTAACGTCGCCATGACCGCTACCGAGACCATTACGAGCAACGCCCTTGTTTTAGGCGCTGACCCGTATGTCGTTTATAAGAAGGCTGAAAAGCGTGGCCAAAAAGACATCCCAGGCGGACTTGGCGAAGAAGATCTTGTCGTCGTCACTCTCCCATATATTCATTCCGCTAGGGAAGGCGTTATCCGTTTAGGCCAGCTTCTTGAGAAGTACGGAACCTATGAGCCAAACGGCATTGCCTTCAGTGACAAAGACGAAATCTGGTGGCTTGAAACCATCGGTGGTCATAACTGGATGGCTAGAAGGGTCAAAGATGACGAATATGTCATCATGCCTAACCAGCTTGGCATTGATTACTTCGATTTCGAAGACGCTTATGGGGAACAAAAGGAATTTATGTGCTCCAAGGGCCTCAAAGAACTCACTGAGAAATACCATCTCAACCTCAACCAAGGCGATAAGTTCAACCCACGCTTAGCTTATGGCTCCCATAGCGATGCAGATCACGTCTATAACACCCCACGCGCCTGGTTTATGGCGAGATTCTTT
>JAILRR010000092.1 GCA_024698065.1 Bacilli bacterium | reverse complement strand
CGGAGCTTATTTATTTAGGAGGGTGTTTAGCTCAGCGGGAGAGCGCTTCCTTCACACGGAAGAGGTCGTAGGTTCGACACCTATAACACCCACCACTTCATATTCAAAATGGGCCAAGTGCTCATTTTCTTTTTGTCCTCTTATTCTTTACAAAAGGGGTCATTTTGTCCTCTTTTCTTTTACATTAGAGGACATTCTTGTTATATTTTGATTGGGTAAAAACATGACTTTGAAAGAAATAAGAAAAGCACTCAATCTATCGCAAGCCGAAGCCTCCTCAATCATCGGCATTCCTGTCAGGACCTTTAGAAGATACGAGTTAGATGAAGCCCACGGAAGCAGCCTAATGCGCCAAAACTTCATCAATATTTTGAAAGAAAAGTGCGAAATTTCTGAAAATAAGGGACTTCTCTCAGTAGATGTTATTAGGGAGGGGTTAAAGACGCTGTTCGACAATCGATACAAAGGGATGATTGATTTTTGTTATCTCTTTGGCAGTTATGCCAAGGGTTATGCGACCGAAGTCAGTGATGTTGATCTTTGTATCTCATCAAATCTAACCGGGATGAAGATTGCTGGTTTGGCTGAAGCCATCAGAGATGTTCTTCATAAAAAGATCGACCTTATAAGGTTCGATTCTTTGAAAAACAACCTTGAGCTTGTAAGCGAAATCATGAAAGACGGCGTCAAAGTCTATGGATAACAAGAAAGACGACAAATACTACGCGAAGAAAGCAATCAAAGACATAAACACCATTCAAAGATATCTAAAAGACAAAAACTATGACGAGTTCTTAGAAGACGAAGAACTCATAGATGCTGTGATGTTTAGGCTCATCCAGGCAATAGAACACATTAAAAACATCTCGGCCCAATTTAAAGAAAACAATCCTCAAATACCTTGGGGAGATATTACGGGTTTTAGAAACGGAATCGTTCATGAATATGGGGGAACTGACTTTTTGACCGTTTATGAAACCATCACTAACGATATCGGCCCCCTAAAAGAAGCACTTCAAACAATATGGTAGCTAGAAATTTTTTTGTTTGCTTTGTTAGAGGTTCCACTTTTAATACTTACTTACAAAAAAGTGGCATTATTTTTAGAAAATATCTTATTTTTTTATTAGGTAACTTTTGTTTACATATTTGTTATATCGCTACAATTAATATCCTTATTAATATATAAATACTATGTATCATCGATAAATTTTCATTTACAAATAAACAATCAAGCATATAATACGTGTTGGCAACTTAAGGTTGCAGTAAAAGGATTAAGTATGATTGCTTCAAGGCTTCTACACGTTAGAAACACCTTGGGCCTTACCACCCCTTTTTTCTTTTTTGAGAAGGAAACGCGAGTATGAAGTACATCTTTGTCACTGGTGGTGTTGTCTCTGGCTTAGGAAAAGGCATCACCGCTGCATCTCTTGGCCGCTTGCTTAAGCAGCGCGGTCTCAAGGTCATCTCCCAGAAGCTTGACCCATATATCAATGTCGACCCAGGCACCATGTCCCCATTCCAGCATGGCGAGGTCTTCGTCACCGATGACGGTGCGGAAACCGACCTCGACCTTGGCCACTACGAAAGATTCATCGATGAGAATCTTAATAAGTACTCCAATCTCACGACTGGTAAGGTCTATTGGAACGTCCTTCGCAAAGAAAGAGAAGGCAAATATCTCGGCGAGACCGTTCAGATCATTCCTCATATCACCAACGAGATTAAGAGATTCATCTATTCCGTCGGTTCGAAAGCCGATGCCGATGTCGTCATCACTGAAATCGGCGGCACCGTCGGTGACATTGAATCCCAGCCATTCATTGAAGCCATCCGTCAGGTCGCTTTAGAGAACAAGAAAGAAGACGTCTGCTTCATCCACGTTTCCCTCGTCCCATATATCTCCGGTTCCGACGAATACAAAACCAAACCAACCCAGCACTCAGTCAGAGAACTTCAGGGTGACGGCATCAACCCAAACATCGTTGTTGCAAGATGCGACACCCCTCTCCCAAATCATCTCAAGGAGAAGCTTTGCTTATTCTGCAACCTCAAACCTGACTGTGTCTTCGAGAGCACGACCGTCAAATCCCTTTACGAAGCCCCAATCATGCTTGAGAAACAAGGCTTCTCGGATGTCATTTGCCGTGAGCTTAACCTCGAGACCAAACCAATCGACCTCACCCATTGGTATGACCTCCTCAACCGCATCCACAACAGAAGCAAAACCGTCAAGATCGCCCTCGTTGGCAAGTATGTCGGACTTCATGACGCCTACCTTTCCGTCAAAGAAGCCCTTCATCATGGCGGTTACGAAAGCGATGCTCACGTGAGCATCTCCTGGATAGATTCCGAAACCATCACCGAAGAGAACGTCAATGAGGTCTTCAAAGACATTCAAGGCATCATCGTCCCTGGCGGATTCGGAAACCGTGGCATTGAAGGCATGATCCTTTCTGCCAAATACGCTAGAGAAAACAACATCCCATACTTCGGTATCTGCTTAGGCATGCAGATCGCCGCCATCGAATTCGCAAGATACGGCCTCGGCTACAAAGACGCCCATTCGACCGAATTCGACCCAAATACCGCTCACAAAATCATCGATTTCATGCCTGAACAATCGGAAACGATTGAAAAGGGTGGTACAATGCGTCTTGGAAGTTATCCATGCGAGCTTAAAGACGGCAGCAAACTCGCTTCCATCTACGGTGCCAAATCCATCGCGGAAAGGCACAGACACCGTTACGAATTCAATAACGAATATCGTGACGAATTTGTCAAAAATGGCATGCAAATCGTGGGTACTTCACCAGACAACCGTCTTGTCGAGGCTATCGAATATAGCAAAAACGATTTCTATGTGGGAGTTCAGTTCCATCCGGAATTCAAATCCCGCCCAGATAAAGCGCATCCGATCTTCAAGGAATTCATCACGGCTGCGACTAAAGTCAAAAGGAGTTAACGAATATGGAAAAATTCTACGAAACATTCGGCGCTCACGTCTTCAATGACAAGGAGATGAAGAAGCGTCTCACTGATGAAACCTATCAGTTACTAAGAAAGACCATCAAAAACGGCAAAGAGCTTGACCCAAGCATTGCCAAAGAAGTCGCCAACGCCATGAAAGAATGGGCCATGGAGATGGGTGCTACCCACTACTCCCACTGGTTCCAGCCTCTTACTGGCGAGACCGCCGAGAAGCATGACAGCTTCATTGAGTCCCAAAAAGGTGGAGCGGTCGTTGCCGAATTCTCTGGCAAAAACCTCATCAAAGGCGAGCCAGATGCCTCTAGTTTCCCTAGCGGAGGACTTAGAGACACCTTCGAGGCCCGTGGCTATACTGCTTGGGACCCAACCTCCTATGTCTTCGTCAAAGGCAAAACCTTATACATCCCAACCATCTTCTGCTCCTATAACGGAGAGGCTCTTGACCACAAGACCCCATTACTTAGATCGATGGACGCTTTAAACAAGCAAGCCATGCGTATCCTTAAGTACTTCGACAACAAAGATGTTGATCACGTCAAGACCACCGCTGGTCCAGAACAGGAATACTTCCTCATCGATAAAGACCTTTATGAGAAGAGGAAGGACCTTATGTTCACTGGCAGAACCCTCTTTGGCGCTCCAGCTCCAAAAGGACAAGAGCTTGATGACCATTATTTCGGCGTCATCAAAACCAAGGTTGCTGCATTCATGGAAGATCTCAACAAAGAGCTTTGGCAGCTTGGCGTTCTTGCTAAGACCGAGCACAACGAAGTCGCTCCAGCTCAGCACGAGCTTGCCACCATCTTCCTTACCTCTAACGTTTCCACCGACCACAACCACATCGTCATGGAGACGATGAAGAAAGTCGCTCAGAAACATGACCTTGTCTGTCTCCTTCACGAGAAACCATTCGCTGGCGTCAACGGAAGCGGCAAACATAACAACTGGTCCCTTAAGACCGACACCGGCATCAACCTTCTTGAGCCAGGCGATACCCCATCTGAGAACGCAAGATTCCTCCTTTTCCTCAGCGCCGTCATCAAAGCGGTTGATGAATATCAGGATTTGCTTAGAATCTCAGTCGCCACTGCTGCTAACGATAACCGTTTAGGAGCGAGTGAAGCCCCGCCAGCCATTGTCTCCATCTTCCTTGGCGATGAGCTTACCGCCATCCTTGAGGCCATTGAGAAAGACGCTCCATATAAAGACAAATCCAAGACCCCAATGAAGGTTGGCGTTAACTCCATCCCTGCTTTCCCAAAAGACAACACCGACAGAAACAGAACTTCCCCATTCGCCTTCACTGGCAACAAGTTCGAGTTCAGAATGCCTGGTTCATCCCAGTCAATCGCCACTCCAAACACCGTTCTCAATACCGCGGTTGCCGAGGAGCTTAGGAAATTCGCTGATGTCCTTGATGCCTCTAAAGACCTCAAGGCCGACATCCATAAGCTTGTCAAAGACACCATCAAAGAACACAAGAGAATCATCTTCAACGGCAACGGCTATGACCCAAGCTGGATCAAAGAAGCCGAGAAGAGAGGCTTAAGCAACTATCCAAACACCCCTCTTGCTTTGAAGCACTACACCGACAAGAAGAACATCGAGCTTTATACTGCCCATGGCGTTCTTAGCGAAGCCGAAATCAATTCGAGATACGAAGTCTATCTTGAGACCTACACCAAGACCGTCGCTCTTGAAGCAAGAACCATGCTTGATATGGCCAAGAAAGACATCATGCCTGCCGTCATCAAATATAGCGGCACGATTGCCAAAGACCTCAAGTTCAAGAAAGACGTCGCTCTCGGTTTCATCACCGACTATGAAGTCGCTTTGCTTAAAGATGTCTCTAGCCTCTCTAGTGGACTTTATCTAGCCACCAATGAACTTGAGAAAGCACTTGGCAAAGCCACCAAGAAAGACCCATATGAGCTTGCCTTATACCACCATGACGTCGTGCTTGCCGATATGGCCAAGCTTAGAGACGTCGCCGACAAACTCGAACTCATTGTCGGAAGCGAATACTGGCCAATGCCAGACTATGGAAAGCTCCTCTTCAGCGTTAAGTAATCAATTATGAATAACATCAATGTCGTATTAGGTGCCTTCTATGGTGATGAAGGCAAAGGAAAGATCATCGATTATCTTTCAACCGAGGCTGATTATGCCGTCCGTTTCGCGGGCGGAGACAATGCCGGCCACTCAATCGAAGTCAACGGTGTGAAGTATGCCTTCCACCTTCTTCCAAGCGGCATCCTCAATGAAGGCTGCAAAGCCGTCATCGGTAATGGCGTCGTCATCAACCCAAGAGTCCTTTTCCAAGAAATTGCCACCGTTCTTGAGCATGGCCACAAAGTGGACAACCTCTATATCTCTGACAAAGCCCACGTCCTTTTCCCTTACCACATCGAGATGGACGCTGCTCTTGAAAGCCAAAGAGGCGGCCATAAGATCGGCACCACCAAACGTGGTATCGGACCTGCCTATTGCGACAAGTTCGAAAGATCTGGCATTCGTGTTGGCGAATTCATCAGCGACTCCTTCCTCGAAAGACTTAAGGAAAACGTCGAAAAGAGCAATGTCTCTTTGAAGAGCAAAGGCTTTGAGCCTCTCGATTATGAAGAGATCGCCAAAGAATATAGCGAGTACGCAAAACGTATCAAACCATACGTCTGCGATACCACCACCCTTCTCCATAACGCCCTCAAAGAGAACAAGAAGATCCTCTGCGAAGGCGCGCAAGCTGCTCTCCTTGATATCGACTTCGGCTCATACCCATATGTCACAAGCAGCACCACCACAATCGGCGGTGTCTTCACCGGCACTGGCATGTCGCCAAAGTACCTAAATGAGGTCATCGGTGTCCTCAAAGCCTATTCCTCCAAAGTCGGAGAAGGCCCATTCCCAACTGAGCTCAACAATGAGATCGGTGACAAGATCAGGGAACTTGGCCACGAATACGGTGTCACCACCAAGAGACCTAGAAGAACCGGTTGGCTTGATCTTGTCGCTATCAATTACTCAGCCATGATCAACGGCTACACTGGATTCGCCCTCAACCACCTTGATACCTTAGGTAAGCTTGACGAGATCAAAGTCTGCGTGGGCTATGAATACAAAGGCGAAATCTCCACTGACTTCCATACCGATATGGAATACCTCAATGAGGCCAAGCCTGTCTACAAGACCTTCAAAGGCAACTTCGGAGACCTTTCTCATTGCAGGAAGTTCGAAGAGCTCCCTCAAGCGGCCAGAGAATACGTCGAAGAGATAGAGAAATTCACTGGCGTCAAAGTCAAGTTCATTGGCGTCGGCGCTTCAAGAGAAGAAATCATAGTTAGGTAATAAGCCTTTCGCCTATGAAATAGGTTTGTTTTGCAGGCGATTTAACGAATTTTAAATACTTTTATGTGTGGAATTGTTGGCTATATTGGCGAGCATCAGGCAAGTGATATCTTGCTCGATGGGCTTACCAAACTCGAATACCGCGGATATGACTCTGCCGGTGTCGCAGTGAGAAATGACGACAACGTCATCTCCGTCGTGAAAACGAAAGGGAGAATCAAATACCTTAAGGCCAAGATCGAGAACCTTCATGGTCTTTTCGGCACCTCTGGAATCGGCCATACCCGTTGGGCTACGCACGGCGAGCCATCAGAAGACAACGCTCACCCACACGCCTCGAACGACTTCAATGTCGTCGCAGTCCATAACGGCATCATCGAGAACTACGATGAGCTAAAAGCCAAGCTAATCAGAAAGGGCTACACCTTCTATTCGGATACCGACACGGAGATTGCCGTTAAACTCATCGACTACTACTACAAGAAATACATCCAAACCCCATGTGACGCGATTTCAAAAGCCATGGTCCGTATCAGAGGATCATACGCTTTAGCGGTCATGTTCAAAGACTACCCAGATGAGATTTGGGTTGCTAGGAAAGATAGCCCAATCGTCCTTGGTGAAAAGAATGGCGAAGTCTATATGGCTAGTGATGTCACTGCCATACTTAGCCACACCAAAGAAGTCTATTATCTCGACAACATGGAACTCGCCAGGATGAAAAGAGGAAGCATTGCTTTCTTTAATATCGATGGCGACGAAATCCACAAAGAGAAACAGACAATCGCCTGGGAAGCTGAGGCTGCCGAAAAAGGCGGATACCCCCACTTCATGCTTAAGGAGATCCATGAAGAGCCAAGAGCCGTTAAAGACACCATTTCCTCTTTGCTCAAAGATGATAATGTCTCTTTAGAGAGGCTTGGTATCTCTGATGAGACTCTTAAAGGCATCAGTTCCATCACCGTTATCGGATGCGGCTCTGCTTATCATGTTGGCGTGTCCGCCCAATACGTTTTCGAAGATATGGCGAGAATCCCAACTAGGGTTGAGCTCGCTAGTGAATACCGTTACCGTAACGCCCCACTAGATAAGAATGGACTTGTTGTCGTCATCAGCCAGTCTGGTGAGACTGCTGATTCTTTAGCGGCTCTAAGAAAAGCCAAAACCGAAGGCATTAAGACACTAGGTATCGTCAATGTCGTTGGCTCCACCATCGCTAGAGAAGCCGATTACGTCATACAGACCATCGCAGGCCCTGAGATTGCCGTCGCCACCACCAAAGCCTATAGCGCTCAGCTTATTTGCTGCTATGCCTTAGCCCTTAAGCTTGCTAAACTCCGTAATTCAATCGATGAAGAAAAATACTCTTCTCTCATCGCGGAACTAAAAGACCTCCCAAGCAAGATCGAGAAGATTCTCTCTGAAGAAGAGGATATCAAGAAGCTCGCCAGCGAGATCAGAAACGCCAAAGACATCTTCTTCATCGGAAGAGAGATTGACTACGCAACATCACTAGAAGGCTCTTTGAAGATGAAGGAAATCTCCTATATCCATTCAGAAGCCTATGCGGCTGGAGAACTTAAGCACGGCACGATTTCTCTTATCGAGAAAGGCACCCCTGTCATTGGTATTCTCACGCAGTCTAACGTCTATGAGAAAACCATCTCAAACCTCATTGAGACAAAGACGAGAGGCTCTCATATCATAGCCGTCGTGAGTGAAGACAAAACGAAAGCAAGTGCGATCGCCGATGACCTCATCAGCATTCCTGCCACTGCTGAATATTTCATGACAAGCCTATCCATCATCCCTCTTCAGCTTTTGTCCTATTACGTGTCAGTCCAGTTAGGACTCAATGTTGACAAACCACGTAACCTTGCTAAATCTGTTACGGTCGAATAAGCACTTCTTATTGAAGAAATAAGTACATTTTGCTATGTTATTTAGGCGCTAGAAAAAGCGTCTAAGAACGCCGGCTTAGCTCAGCTGGTAGAGCAACGCACTTGTAATGCGTAGGTCTTCGGTCCGAATCCGGAAGCCGGCACCAACGTTCGAGAATGAGATCCTCAAGCGAGGATCTTTTTTCTTGCCCACTGTCTCTTCTCCTATTGGCTTTTTTTGTCAAAAATGACAAAATCATTCGGAATGGAAGATAGACGTTTTGAGAAAGAATGGAAAAAGGCGGTGACCAAGCGGGACGGCGCCAAAATCCGCGCTGTTGCAGAAGCAATTTACAACGCCTACTATCGCTTACTATTTAAGGTTTCATACGCTATCTTGCTAAATCAACAAGACGCCGAAGATATAACAGAGGAATCGTTCGTTTCTTTCTTTTCGAGAATGGACGAGACAAACGATGTCTCAAACATCAAATACTATCTGCTAAATACAGCAAAATACCTTTCATATAGGCACAAGAGTCACGAAGAAACCTTTGTAGAGTTCGATGAGGAAAAAGCGGACGCCCTTTTTGAAATGCCTGTTGAATTATTACTCATCTCGCCGACAATAAAAAATACAAAAGGGTTGTTATGCGAACTCGAAGCGACGGTTCTCATTCAACACCTTGAATATGGTTTTTCGTTCCGGGAAATCGGAGAATCGATGAACAAAACAGTCAACTCGATTTCAAGTATTTATAGAAGCGCCATCGGCAAATTGAAGAAGATTTACCAGGAGAAGTAAACGTGAATAAGATAGAAAAAAGGGTTGTGCGGGAATACGAATCGTCTATCCCTACTCCACATATAGATTTCGAAAAAATCGCTTTAAAGAGTGGCGTCCCGAGCAAAAACAATACAGCTAAGCGCATCCGTTTAAGATGGGTTGCTATTGGTGCAGCCTCCTGCCTTGCTATCGCCGCATCTGTAATAATTTCGACCACCGTTCACACGAACACCAAAGAACCCGTTGAGGGCGCCGTTTTCTTTTCAACCATAAATGAAGGCGATTATCACTTCGAAAGCGAATCGGTGTATGTCGAGGGTTATTCTCTCGAAGGCGTTTCAATCACCATTGAACTCTCGGAGAAAGAGCCGACCGTAGGCGAGTTTGTTATACCGAAAACAGACCTCAACAGCAGGATGTTAGGTGTTTTTTCTCCTTGTTTGTTAGCGGATGCCTCGTTTGTTTTTGAGAAAGCAACTTCCCCTAACGCTTTTATGTATAAAGCCGTTAACCAAAACGGTAGTTTCTATATGACAATAAAAGCAGAAGATGATAGCCGTTTAGGATTGCAAATCTCGAACGACCACTCAATATATTGCTCAGCTCATTTTTCAGAAAAATAAAAATTTTTGACAAAAAAACCATTTTTAGGCACTTATTGGATAAAAGCGATAAGTGCTTTTTGAGGAACAATAAAAATGGGAACAATTTCATTAGTTACAGCCACATTCGTGTGCGCGGCAATCGGAACTCAGTTTACGCAAAGGCCGATTGTCAAAAGCGACTCATACAGCCTATCTCAAATAAGGCAAGTTGTTTTAGCGTTGAATGAGAAAGCAAAAATAACCGGGATAGAAGATCTAATTCCAGTCACATTAAAAGACGGCACAGATGCCTCTTTATATGACCTTAATGGTGATGAAGGCTATTTGGTGCTTGGTGATGATTTCAAGATTTTTGATTACCGACCAAATGCCGATTTAAACAAAGAAGCTAAGGAGTGCGACCTTAACTACAACCCAATAAACAGATCATTTTATTCGGGAAATAAACAGTTAAATATAACAACCGAAACACAATTGGGACCAAATAGTTGTCTTCGACAAAACACCATTGACGACAAAGGGTGCGGAGAAATCGAGGCAGATAACCTCCAGGATTATGTCGATGAAAAATTCGCTGGAGGCACGGTTGATGACGAATACTCTCTTCCAATAACAAGACAATCGCAAATGGATCTAAGTGTATATTGGAGAGAAAAAAGGGAAGACAATGTATTGAAAGGGTATACTAGCGAAGGCAACTGTTGGCTTTCTGCTTCATACACGATTTTCCACTATTTGGTTAATACGAGCCAATATAAGGACTCCATTTTTTCTCTTTTTCCAAAGGAAGAGAACAAAACCATTTACTACCCAAACAAACAAGAACCAAGCGCTTATAAATGGGTCTTCGACAATCTTGATCATTTCAGAGTTTTTATCAATCCATATGGTGAGTTCGCAGCAAAAGAGTTTGACGGTTTGTACATCGACCTTAGAAAGGCTGGTATAGATTTGGATCCCAGTTCACCTATAAAAGGTCTCACAACTAACCAAAGTGTCACTCAAATGGAAAAAGTCGCTTCAAGTTATGGGCTAAGTTCTTTTGATGCGTCGGTTGAAACAAACTACAACGCCTATACAGGAACCGATGATTTCAAACAATTCATCAAAGATGGAAAACCCCTCTTTTTCGCTTCGCATGGAAGCACGTATGACAACCACGCGATGGCAGTTTCTGGCTACAAACACTATAAGCGCACCGTTAAAGTCCTTTTTTGGGATAAAATCGAATGGGCGACATTTCTTGAAATTGGCGATGGATGGTCAACATCCGTCAGATATTTTGACATAACTAGATATTATTGGGAGGGTTGTGGAAATGCAGAATTTATCAAATATACGTGGTAGGAAGTTGTTATTACTTGCCTTAGTGTCTACCACTTTGGTATCTTGCGGTAACACTGACGCATCAACGCGTCCAAATTCGCCTATGACGATTGCCATCTCATCAGGAGACGTTTCTTTTAACATTACGAAAGATGATGCAAACAACAAGGTAGGCACCATGAAGTTCTTACCTTTAACCGACAAAACGATATCGATCCGTTTTGATTTTGTTAGTGATTTCCGCGAAACTTTTGTTTTCGCTTATGAATATGATCTATTCTCTGTTGCAAGGCAATGCGAGGAAAATGATTCGACAGAGCAATATAGAAGATTGCTCGGCAATTATCCATATGTCGAAACAAAACTTAGTCTTCATGAAAAGCTTTCAAAAATAACATTTGAAGGCGAAGCCAAGAGCGTTTTGGAAGAAAGAAGGGACATGATGCAAAACATCGCTATCAATGGTTCAGGCAAATTGACTTTCGAATATGAGGGTGCCGCTTTTGATCCCACAAACCATTTCTATGCATGTGAAGGCCTTTCATTCATGCCAAAAGGCTTTTCCTTACGTGACGAAAGCGGGAAGAAGATTGGCGAAGGCTATAACGAATGGTACTATATCTCCGACGGAGATATCCTCAAATAACAATTGAGCAATATGGAGCGGCCTTTGACAGGCCGCTTTTTTATTAGAAGAGACAAAAAGAAAAGCCCAGCCATTGGCTGAGCTTGATCTCGAAGTAAGTAAACGGATTAACGTTTGCTGAACTGTGGAGCGCGGCGGGCGCCTTTGAGACCGTATTTCTTTCTCTCTTTGACACGTGGGTCACGGGTAAGCATACCAGCGACTTTGAGGGTCTTACGATCCTCGCCAGCTTCGAGAAGAGCACGG
>JAILRR010000028.1 GCA_024698065.1 Bacilli bacterium | reverse complement strand
TACCTTAGAGAACGGCGGCAAGATCAAGCAAGGCCTTATCTATAGGACCAGCGGCAAAAACCAAAATGGCTCCTTCACCGAAAAGACGACCGAGGAAATGGTCAACCATTTAGGCGTCAAGAATGAGATCAACCTCGCCGGTGACAGCGACAGCTATAACCTTAACCTCCCTAACGTTCCCGTTTACACGGGCTCCCGCATGGATACTTCCTCAACCGGTGGATACTCCCACGTTTCAAGAAACGCGGAAGCCGTTAAGAATTTCTTCAACTTCATCTCAGACGATGACCATCTCCCTCTCTTCTACCACTGCAAGATCGGCACAGACAGAACTGGTTTATGCACCATCTTGCTCCATGGCTTGTTAGGCGCTTCATATGAGCAAGTCTATCAGGACTACCTCTTCTCGAACTTCGGAAAGATCGGTGAGCAAAGAACCATCGGTGATGGCAACTCTCACGACATCAAGAAATACATGGACGACATCGTGAACTATTCCGGAGAGAAATTCCAAAACAAGGTCTATAACTTCCTCCTCGGTTTAGGCGTTGCCAAAGGCACGCTCGACCATGTCATCGATATGCTTACCGAAGGACCTAAAGCCGGAGGCAATGATGCGGGACAAATCATCGCTAGGGCCGATGTCTTAGAAGGAAACGGCACCACTATGGTGAATGACACCTCTGAAAGAAACCATCCAGATAACTATTTCACTTTGGATGGCACTTCTTCCGTCAGTTACTCCTTCGAAGCCAAAAAAGCTTTTGAAGGTCAGGTCGTCGCCTATTTGGCTAACCCCGACACCAACCAAAACGATGATGGCAATAAAGCTTTGAAGATCGAAGAGGCTATTGACTGTGAAATCGATTCCCATGACATCACGATGACTTCGCAATCCTATTACGATGCCCGCTTAGGAAGATGCAAGCTCAATGGCAACACCAGAATCAATTACTGGCCAGTCATCATTGGCACCACTTCAATCGCTCAGGGCAACCACGAAATCGAAATCAAAGGCTTAGGCAGAAACATCAATATCGGTGGTATTTATATCTTCGATAATTCCACTGCCGGCGGACAAAACGGTTTCGAGGATTAAAAGATTGGTAACATTAAAAACAGGAACCTGCATTGGCTCCTGTTTTTTGTTAATCGATATTATTGACGACACCCGAGAACAGCACATCGTTGCCGGACGTTAAGATAAAGCCAAATTCCTTATCGACCACAAATGTATATTTGATCTTGGTGTATTGGCGTATATCTGGCATTTCCCCAATGCTGCGCGTAGCCATGTATGTAACCGCAGCGCCTTCAACACCTTTCTTGGTAACGTCCAGTTTGGCTAGATGTTTTGATTTATCGACGCAAACATGTCCGTCGGTCAAAGGAGACATATTGCATGTGTAATTGAACAGCGATTCGATACCGAAGCCCTCTTTTAGCGCATCAATTAAGTCAAATTCGCCATTTGTGCTGAATTCTGGGAAATAACACCGGGTTGAGTATTCTTCCCTCTTTTCATCATCAAACGTAACGATGCTGCCGTTACTTAAGACGTAATTCATGGTGTCTTCGTTGAAGACCTCTTTGAGTTCCTTGCCCTCGTTTGGCTTAACGAAGTAAAGCCGATAACCACCGCATAAGCCTGTGTAAAAACAAGAATAATCGTCGGTTACGATTGGCTTGCCCTGATAATAATCGCCATTAAGCAATCGCTTATTGGATTCGGAACCATCGCTGTTTGTGAACTTATATTCAGTCGGAGCGTAAGGCAGATTACTTCCAGAATCATTCCAAATGGATTTAAAGTACAGAGTGTTCATCAACACAAATAAGGTTGTGGGCGAAAGATTAAGATCCGGTTTGAGCAATCCATTTGTGCTACGGCTGATGAATTCGCTTATCGCTTCGTTGGCATTCGCGTTATCTCCAAAGAAATCAACGTCGTACGAATAGCAGTAATAATCGTCCCTCAAGGCATCAAGGCCACTGTTCTTGAGTGCGATACCGTCATCAATCCAAATCGAATTCGTCAATAACAGTTGGGAAATAATGTCGCCATTGCTGTGTTTATAGTCCTCGAAAAGATAGTCAAAGTAGAGCTTATAGTTGGCATTGAACGTTTCATAGTCCATATCAAAAGCCGCCAAGATTTCGTCTCTCGTTTCTCCTTCGGCGGATCTAATGGCTAGGCCAAGGCACATCTCAATAGAAAGCGGAGACAAGACGAAGTTTTTGTCATCTTCAAAGTATGTCTTAACAAAATAATCGCTCAGTTTGTTTGAAAAATACTGCATCTTATTTCTAAAAGTGATGAAGCTTTGGGAAACGTCCAAGTAAGAAAAATCATGATTTAGATTTGATGGGCTTCTAAGTTCTTCAACGCCATCTAGATCATTAACTGTAATTGGGTAATTGATGCCGACTGGGGTATTGCTGCTACTGCTGCTAGAGTAAATGTCAGCGATATCTTCATCAGTAAGACTACTTGATTTATTGGCATTGTTGCCGCCATCGACAGAGGTCTTAGACCCGCTTAAAGGAGCGTCTGAACTGCGAATGGATTTGTTAATGGGAGAAGGCTCCTGGGCGCAACTCGTAATAACTAACGATAATAGTGGGAGAAGAATAAGCTTTTTGGTTTTCATAACTTTAGCCTCCTAATTATCTACTTAGACGATCAAGAGGTAGAAAACCGCTAACGAATCCAAAAAAGAGCGGTCAAAGCATGGGTGATTATTTTTCTGGCTCCGTTTTTCATGTCTGCTGTAAGTGTAGAATATCTGGCTCTCAATAATAAAGAGCTTTGACTGAAAAAGGAAAAACAGTGATGAAACCACCACTGCTTAGTTCTGTTGGTGCCGACTACAGGAATTGAACCCGTAACCTACTGATTACGATTCAGTTGCTCTGCCAATTGAGCTAAGTCGGCACGTGAAGTAAATATAGACCATAGGCCTTTTCTTAGCAAGAAATTACTCTTTCAAGCGAAGGATCGTGAAATAGGCACATATGGCGATGAAAATGGTTGCTGTTGGTTCCATGAAGATGAGGAAGTAATCAATAAGCACGTCAGCCAAGACCTTACCCGAAACAGATGCTCCGTAAATATAGAAAGGAATAAGGGCGCCACTAGAAATAATCGTCATGATGGTGAAAACAAGGCACCAATTGCGGACGGTTTCGTAAGTGGTCCTTCTGCCATACATTTGGTAGCTACGGAATTTGAGATAGGTCATAAGTCCGCTGACAAAGGCAAGAGCAGAGAAAACAAGGAAGACAAAAGCGAGTCCCATTAACATTGTGTTTCCAGAAAGGAATATCGAGGTTGAGTCAATGATGTTCTGAAGGAGAAATAAACCGAAATCAAAGAGGGTGTAGAAGACGAATATCATAAAGCCTCTATAGGCGATCGTCGTCCCTTTGACATTTCCAGAAAGAAGGTAGTAATAAGCAGCCAGCATGAATAAAAAGTGAATGATCTCGAGAGCGCTAACGGTTACGCCGTTCTGGAAACACTCAACGAAATAAAGCACGAAGGCGGTTAGTTCACACGCCACGCCAAGAGTTCCGAAAAGGATGGCGAAGAATTTTTTATAGCCGTATTTGAATCTGTTTTTGAATGCGTAGAAGTTCATAGTTACTGGTGTCTCTTAACCTCAAATCTATATAGGGTGATTTCCTCCCCTTGGTCAATGCCTGCTTTGCGTTTGGCGACCGCTATCTGCTGGTCAGGAGTCTCAATGCCAGAAAGTCCTGGCAAGACCACCCCTTTCCTATCGCCATTCTCAACAATGATGCCATATTTTGCGACATCGAGGTCCATAATGCTCAGAATCGGAATTGGATTGCTAAGAACATCGACGGTTATCTTGAGATAAGGGAAGTCCTCTTCCTTGATTGGGCTGAAGCGACTGTCACAGGTTGCCGCACTGACGGCATTATGGGCAATCTCTTGTCCAAGGTTATCCTTGAGGGCTTTGACTGAGCCTAAGCAACCGCGAAGCTCACCATGTTCATGAATGGTGACAAAGACCCCTGCTTTCGTTTTGAGGAAGTTGTCAGGAAGTATCTCTTCCATCGGAGGCAGTTTCTTGGTTTTGATATATGTTTCGATGCACTGCCTCGCCCATTTGACATATAAGTCGCTCTTATTGATGTCCTCATTGATGGAGAACTCCTCTTTCGAGCGATATAGTTCGGAGAAGGCTCTAGAGGCATCGAACCCAAGTGTTTCGATTTTGGCCACGAGATAACCGATTCCATAAGGGGCCTCATGGGAAATGATGGTGCTTTTGATCTCTTGGCGGTCAAGCATACCAGCAAGAACGAGAATTGAGCGGTGTCCGCATTCCCTGGCTTTCGTAACGAGGGAACGGTCCATGGAGAGAAGGAGCCCGAAGTTGCCAGTCTCGATGATCTTCTCGACCATCTCGTCATAACGAGGGCCTTCAACACGGAAACCATAAGGGCCATCCGCTCTTTGGCAATGCGAAAGATCGGCGCTTGCGATGACGACGATTTTCTTTTCGCTGCTAGAAAAGACATCCCCTAGCATCTCTCCATAACGGTAATGCTCGAGAAGTGGGAATCCGCTTAAGCCAAGGCGAACCGCTTTGAAATTGCGGTAATAACGATTGATGTAATAGAGAGGAACAAGCGTTCCGTGGTCTGAGGTGTTTTCGCTTCCACTTGATGGTCCTGCGGCGATTTTCCTCTTCGCTGCCGCGCTCGCTATTTCTTTCACGAGATCACGGTCATAGAAAAGACGGAAACTCAGACCTGGTGCACCATAGGCGGTGAAATTACCAATCCCCACCTCCCCATCTGAGATTGGGAAGAAATCCCTATACGCTTCAGAATGAGGCGAAATGAAAACGATGGTGTCGGGGGCCAAGGAAGCAATTTCCTTTGCCACCTCATCTAAAGCGGCAACAGTCTTCTCGGCAACCCTCTCTTTTCCTCGTCCCACCTCTGGTACTGAGAAGGGCGGATGAGGCAAAATGTAGGAACCAATAATCGGCATATTGCCAATTATATAGCAAAGACCTTTCTTTTGTTTTGAAGATTGCTTTCTGATGGCTGTCTTTTTGGTTATGCACGTATCAAATCCGACGTGGTGAAGCATTTTTCTTCTTATAGTTTTTTTCGCGCCACACGTGAATTTTTGGTGTCTTTTTGTACTCTATGTATGAATTTTATTGCAAATAATCAAAACATTGTTTTAATTAAGGAGCAGGAGTTTGTTATGAAAAAACAAGGCAGCAACACAACAAAAAGAACGCGTTTGCAGAAGAGCTTCCAACAGACCGTTTTGAAGCTATACCGCAAGAAGAATGTCGATGAGATTACAATCAATGAGGTCTGCGATAAACTCGGGGTCCCTCGTTCTTCTTTCTACTACCACTACCAGACGATTCGCGATGTCGTCTCAGAGATTGAAAACGATTTCCTTAGAGTCACGAAAGGCGCTTTAGCGACCATCCCATTCACCGGAAACGAGAAAACGGATTACGTCAACGCCTTAACCACTTTAATCCCAATCGTCAAAAACCACGAAAACGCTATCAAAGCCTTCGCCTACGAAAGACACGATGCCGCCTTCCTCCGCGAATGGGCCTCTCTCCTATCAACCTCATTCGCCAAAGAACCAACCCATCGCGAAAGAATCCTTGCCTACATTGCCATATTCGGAATCGGCGACTACCTCAACAAGGGCGTTTCTCTCTCTTCCTTCAATCCTGATGCGGTTTACGAAGTCGCACACCGAATCTACGAGATCAAAACCGAATTCTATTCGACGTTAACCAAATAATAGAAGTCAAATAATCGTGTGCTATCATTAAGGGTGAAACCAAAGGTTTTGCCCTTTTTTTGATTTATGAACAAATACAAAGATTACATGATTCGCGGCCAAGACAAATCTGGCCAAATAAGATTCTTCGCCATCACGACAAAGAGCCTCGTTGAGAAAAGGAGGAAAGCTCAGAACTATTCTCCTATCGCCACCGCAGCTATCGGGAGGCTCATGAGCGCAGCCCTCATGATGGGCTCAATGCTCAAAAACGAGGATGAAAGAATTTCCATCCAGATCAAAGGCGAAGGTCCAATGGGAGGGCTTGTTGCCTCTGCCGGTTGTAACGGCTTAGTCAAAGGCTATGTCGAGGACCCAACCATCGTCCTTCCTCCAAACGAATATGGACATCTTGCCGTTGGAGACGCTATCACGCCAGGCAAACTGACCGTCATCCGCCATTCAAATCTTGGCGAACCACATGTCACCACTTTGGATCTTGTAAGCGGTGAGATCGGCGATGACCTTTCCTATTATTTCGGGCAAAGCGAACAAACGCCTTCCATCGTCGGAGTGGGAGTCTCTTTTAGAAAAGACGTCCATGTCAAAGCTGCTGGAGGTTTCATCGTCCAGCTTCTTCCTGGCGCAGGAGAAGATGTCATCACCCGCCTTGAGAAGAACGTTATCGCCATGAAATCAGTCAGCGAGATATTAAAGGCAAATAATAACGATCCAGAGGCCCTTATCAAAAAAGCTCTCGATGGCTTTGACTATGAAGTCGATGGCACCCTTGACGTTAAATTCCACTGCGATTGCTCCAAAAAGAAGAGCCGCAAAATCCTTTCTTCCTTAACGCTTCACGACCTTGAAGCCATTAAGAAAGAAGGCAAAGGCACATCAGTTTCATGCGGGTTTTGTGGGAAGAATTACGATTTTTCATCAGAAGAAGTGAGTGAGATCGCTGATGCGAAGCTCCAAAAGCTCATGAAACAAAAATCTTTAAAACCAAAGAAAACGAAGTAATACTTACCCTATGAACATCCCTTACGAATGGATAGACGCGTCAGGCAAAGTCGCCGGTTTAATGGAATTCAGACCTTCCACTGGAATGGGTCTTCGTTTTTCCATGAACGCCAAACACATGGCCTCGATGATTGCCCACACGAACACTAGGAACCAAACCGACTTAACCATTCAACCTGCCAAGAACGGTCTCAACATTGTCTTCGGTGAGGGAGGCGAAAGCATTCTCCTTTCGATAAGCGACATCAATATGTCGATTAATTTCTTCAGCAAAGGGAAATTCACCGGCAAATCGGTCATATTCCCTAATGGTGAGAAGGCCTATTGCCTAGACAAGAACGGGAAAGCAAAAAGATGGAAGGAGCCAGTTATCCTTTCTTATACGAGTCCAGTGATGAAGATGCATTTCTTCCCAAGAAGCGCGATTGAACTCATCAAAGAGACACCCACCACCATCACCTATCGGTCACTAGAACCCGTGGACAAGGTTTACCTTGAAGCCTTTATGGGCGAAGCGGATGTAGCCATCCGTTTCAGGGATAAAAACGGGAAAGACGAATTCATTGTTAGCGACGAGAGCAAAAACGGGAAAGAGACCATAACCATCAGGGATTTTTCGAATAATGCTACAGGCTATTTCGAATATAGACCTATCGAACATACAATCGCCTTCTTCGACGAGAAATCGGGATTCGTCCTCAACACAAGAGGACAAATGAAATTGACTAACGTCGATATGACCACCAAGGCCGAAAACGTCATCGACCTTGGAAATCTCTTGGAGTTATAACCATGGAGTGGAAAGTCAAAAAAGTAACGCAAGAGACTTCCCACTCTTTTTTGAACTTCGTCACAGTCACCTATGACGTGACCAAAATCGATGGGGTGCATTACGACTATGATTACTTCATGGCAACTCGCCATGACAAGGATCATATCCTTCCTTTGACGAAAGATTATTCTAGGCCAGATGGGGTTACCATTCCTCTCTACTATGTAGATGAGGAAGGAAAGGTCTCCGTCCTTCTTACTTCGCAGTTTAGGCCTGCGGTTGGAAGAAGAGTCACTTCTATCCCTGCCGGACTTCTTGATGCGGACGATACAGACATCATGGAAGCGGCTAAAAGAGAAGCGCTTGAGGAAGCTGGCGCCATCATCACCGACTTAGAGGTTTTGGCTCCTAACGGCACCACTTCTTCTGGGCTTAGCGATGAAACAAATGCCGTCGTTTTGGGAAGGATTGTTTCATTCAAAGAAAAAAGCCTCGAGGAATTTGAGGATATCGAATCGAGGCTTTATAGTCTTGATGAAGTTAAGGAGATGCTTAATGACGATAAGTATTTCTTCGCCCTTAACGTCAGGCTGATGCTTCTATATCTCCTTGAGAGATTCAAATAATCAGTTGATCTTCTCGAATTCTGGCTCTGGTTCTTCAACGGACAGAGCTTTTTCGATTACGACCTTGTTGAGCGGTCTATCTTGGAAACCAGTTTTGACGGACGCAATCTTATCGACGACGTCCATGCCTTCGATGACGTGTCCAAAGGCGGCATATTGGCCATCAAGGAAGAGATCATCTTTGTCGCAGATGAAGAACTGGGAGCCTGCGCTGTTAGGATTCATGGCGCGGGCCATGGAGATGACACCGCGTTTATGAGAGAGCTCATTCTTCATGCCATTAGAACGGAATTCGCCTTTGATGGAATAGCCTGGGCCACCAGTGCCGTTTCCTAATGGGCATCCACCCTGAATCATGAAACCTTTGATGATGCGATGGAAAGTAAGGCCATCATAAAAGCCTTTGTTGACTAAAGAAACGAAGTTGGCGGAGCTGATTGGGGCGTTCTTGTAATCGAGCTCGATTTTGATTTCGCCCATATTAGCGATTTTGAGAATGATCATATATATCTCCTTTGGGTCCATTAATTATACTTCGGGAGTTGCCAAATGCGTTTATTTCTTTTAATGTTTTTCATATGAAAAAACCATTAGACGACCTTACCAAAGCAAAACTTATTTATAGCGGCGAACTCCTTGCCTTTTGCCTAGTTGCCATAGTCCTTGGCACGCTCACCCTGACCGGCGTCATCGCGATCACCGAGAACAGAGTCAATTGGGCTACCTGGATCACCCTCATCGGAGGATCCCTCGTTCTTGGCAACTCCATCTGGTTCTTTTGTTCAAAAAAGAAGAGATCAAAGGGCTCATGGCTTGATACCCTCACCGTCCTTCCAGTCCCTCTTGCGACGATTCCTCTCGGTATCATTCACTTCACCACGAAAGCGGTTCCGGATTCCGCCTATCAGTACATCATCCCGGCCTTGCTCTACTACGTCGCCTTGGTGTATGTGATCCAAGCCATCTACCATTGGTTCCATCCTCTCCAACTTCTTGAAGAGGCCGCCAAAGAGGAAGACGAAGAGAAACAAGAAATTACCGAACAAAAAGAAGAAATCGCGGACAAAACCCCTTCGGATTCCGAAAAAGAATAAAAAAGAAAGACCGGCAAATCACCGGTCTTTTTGTTTGAGGGTTTTATATTAATAGTTCTTAACTTCAAGCTCGAAGTAGGACTGTGGATGCATGCAGACTGGGCAGACTTTTGGGGCCATTTTGCCAACGACGATATGTCCGCAGTTACGGCATTTCCAAACAGCGACATCCTTAGCGACATAGACGACTCCGCCTTTGACGTTCTCAAGAAGTTTTCTATATCTCTCTTCGTGATGTTTCTCAATGGCGCCGACCATTCTGAATTTGGCGGCAATCTCTTTGAAACCTTCTTCATCGGCAATCTTAGCGAAGGACTCATACATGTCGGTCCATTCGTAGTTCTCGCCATTGGCGGCGGCTTCTAAGTTAGAAGCAGTGTCTTTGATTTCTCCGCCTTCAAGATATTTGAACCAGAGTTTAGCGTGTTCTTTCTCGTTTTCGGCTGTCTCAAGGAAAAGAGCGGCGATTTGCTCATATCCTTCTTTTTTGGCTTTGGAAGCGAAATAGGTGTATTTGTTGCGGGCTTGGGATTCACCAGCAAAAGCTTCCATCAAACATTTTTCGGTCTTTGATCCTTTTAATTCCATATTATGTGGCTCCTTATGAAACCATTATATCCATAAAAAGAAAAAGCGTTAATCAAACGCTTCATTTTCTTCTTCTGGAAGCGCCTCTGGTAGCGACTTCTTCCACCGCCTTAACTCAATGAGTCCAAAGGAAGATAAGAATAACGGCATTGAGAACGAGACAAGCTCAATGATGTCATCCAAAGTCAAAGCGGACAAATCCTTATATATGAAGAAGATCGAATCACAAAGGATTGAGACGACAGCGATGAAGATGACGCCAATAAGAGTTAATTGACCCCAAAGCTTCGGCTTCTTGGAGGACGTAGCCGCGAAATATAAAGCCCCGGGGATTATCTCAAGAGCGAGTAAACCAGCGACTTCGAAGAATATCTCACTGAAGAGAGGATTATCAAAGAGTTCTTGTGGGACGATAAGCATCGCACATACCGCTTGGATTAAGACACCCACCCACGCGATAAGGAAGGAGAGCGAAAAGAATTTCCTTTCTTTCGTCTCTTCATGGTTCTTCCAAATAAGCATGATGAAGACGATGAGGGCGAGTGAAGCGGCGATCTCAATGCCTCTAAAGATAAATAAATGAACAGGACCATTTTCTAATGAGAGTCTGATTATCATGAAAACAGCCAGAACGATGTTCAAGATGTCATAAATCTCAAAACCCCAAGTGCGAAATTCGAAATTCTCGCTTCTTTTCTTATTCATCAGGACTGATTATAGCGGAATTCCCCCGCAAAATCGTCCTCTATTTGGTTTTTCTGCTTCTTGCGATGAAGAAAGGAATATCGATGATGAGCATCAAAAGCAAAGCGATAAGAGCAAGAGGAAGTATGTCTTCCACTCTTCCGGCAGGTGTTTGAGCGTTCACGATCAAGCCACCGACAGATGGTTTGCTTGCCGAGGTCGCGCTTAAGACCTCGCTCATGATGCAGACCTTCATGCTGAGTCCTAAGCTTTGGGCTATAGAAAGCTCCGCATATGCCAAAGCATCTGGCCAAAGAACTTTGGTAAGAGCCATCCATGAACGTCTTCCTCCATCGAGATCCAAAGAGGCAAGGACGGATGGGTTTTCGTTTTCCAAAGCCGCTCTAAAAGCCTCGAAGATAAGAGGAAAGGCCACAATGAAGATGAGCAAACAAGGAACGTAAGTGATGAGATGGGCGTTCTTTGGACCATATACGGTCGCGACGATGAGGATAACCACCGCTGCGGTAGGAATGGTCTTCATGACGCCTAGAGTTGGTTTCATGAAATTCTTAAACCAGCCATGGAGCCCAGCTAAGCTTCCTAGAAGGCTCCCTAAGACGAAAGAAAGGGTAAAACCGATAAGAAGTCTTATCATCGTCCATCCGATCGCTTCCCAGGTCTTTTTGGCCCCTTCTAAGAAGAGGAAATCAAAAACCCTAACGAAAGCTTCGTCAGGGTAGAGAAGAACCGTGTTTTTTTGGCTCTTGAGTATGGCAGCCAAAATGGCCCAAGCCCCAAGAAGGAAAACCACGCCTAAGGCAATCCAAACATATGTAAGGTAGCGGCGGGTTTTCTTCATGGTCTAAAGATTAAGCCAAGAAGCAAGACGCGTCAAAGGTAAGAGGTGAACCGATAGCACTATTAAAGCCATTGGCGACGGCAGCTTTATCGGTGACATCGCTTGCGGCAAGATAAGCAAGCTTATTCTGACCGACGACTTGTTGGAGATTGATCATATTGGATGGGACACCAAAGCGAGTTTGGGAATCTCCACCATTGTCTTCATAGGCTTTGACGGCATTGACGGCGACAGAAGCGTTGCTCTTAACGTTATCGATTCTGGTCTGGGTTTCGCTTAACCAAGTATCGATTTCGGCTTTTTTGGTCTCGTAGGCGGCGTTACTGACGAAGATAGCGGCAGCTGGAACCTTTGCACCATTGTGGGCAGCAGCGAATTCGGTCTGGATGTTATAAATAACATTGAGGGTCTTATTCTGTTGTTTGTATTGGGCTTGGACAGCGGTTAAGACTGGCTCAGCGACAACGTAATAATCGAAAGCGTCTGGATCAGAGCCAAGAAGGTGGGTTCTGACATCGGCAACACCTTTCTCGTAGGTGATGGCGGCGTCGGTTTCAGTGCCATCGCCATATTCGCCCCAATTCCATTTGTTTTTGGCAAGGTCGCGGAAGGCCTTGGAAGCGTTGCCGGTGCTGACGAAGGCATTGACGCTTGGTTTGGAACCGACGGTTACCGCTTCTTCAGCAGTGTGTTTGGTGGAAACAACATAGAAGGAGCCTTCATTGATCCATTTGGCGAGTTTGTAGGCTCTGTTCATGTTTTTGATCATGGTAAGGCCAGAGACACCGTCAAAGACGATCGCGTCGTAAGAAGCACTCGCGAAAGCGCTTGGCATGACGGTATCTGGGGTCGCAGTAGAAAGCCACTTGTCGTTATTGCCCTGGTCATAGAAGGCAAGAGTTGGAGAACCGGTTGGGCTGACCCATGTGACGGATTCGGAAGTGGCTGGAGCCGAGGAAGCTTCTTTAGAAGATTCGGTTGGGTTGGTGCCACAGGAAGCGAGAAGACCTGCGGTGATTATTAATGTGAGTAATTGTTTTTTCATTTTGGATTTCCTCCGGGTAGCAATTATATGCGCCTATATGTATGATTAATGTGACATATGTCACAGTTGAATACGATTTTTGATATTCTCTCGAAAGAGGAAATCTCCCTCTGGAGAAAAAGAGAGCTTACAAAGGAAGGCATTCTTTTTAAACAGGGTGATGAATGCTCGGAAGTCGGCCTCGTTGATGAAGGACAGCTTGTAATCTCCTCCTATTCGTACGGAGGCAAAGAAATCGTCTATAGCCTCATCGGCCCAGGCTCAATGTTTGGGAATAACCTTTTGTATGCGGATGACAAGCGTTACAAAGGCAACGTTATTGCGAAAAAGAAGACCACCCTATACCTCATCCATAAGAACAACCTGATGAAGCTCCTTGCCAGCAATCCGAGATTCCTCGAGTTCTTCCTCTCCACCGCTTCAAACAAAGTCAAAGACCTTAACGCCAGGGTGAGGCTTCTCTCATTCCAGGTTCTTGAGGAAAGGCTTATGTTCCTTCTCCACGAGAATAATGGTTCACTCCCCTTCCAATCGATCACCTCTCTTGCAAGCGAACTAGGAGCCGAAAGAGAAACCTTATCTAGGCTAGTCTCACGCTTAGCGAGAGAAGGGACGATCAAAAAAGAGAAACACCGATTAATTGCCCTTTAGCAAAAAGAAAAGGAGCGGGATTTGCCGCTCCTTTTTGTTTTTTGTGAGCTTATTTAACTTCTGGATACTTCTCACGGTTGGCCACATAGGTGGTGTGGAGGAGTTCTTCAGAAAGTTCGCTGCATGGTTCGCCAAGGAAGTCCTTGTAGGCCTTGATGATGTCAGGGTTGTTGTGGGACTGACGGATGGCGCACTTCTCGTCGATGGAGTAGAGAATGTCGGCTCTCTTCTGGCGGTAGGTTTCAAGGATGTCATTGCCTTCCTCTGGTTTGAGGTTTGGCTTGACGAATGGTTGACCACCACCGTTGATGCAGCCGCCTGGGCAGCCCATGATCTCAATGAAGTGATATGGGGATTTGCCTTCTTTGATCTGGTCGAGAAGAACTTTGGCGTTCTTCATGCCAGAGGCGATGGCGACTTTGACCTTAAGGCCGTTGATTTCGACTTCGGCTTCTTTGATGGCATCAAGGCCTCTGCAGGCTTTGAAGTCGATTGGGCCGAATTCTTTTCCGGTCAAGGTGTGATATGCGGTACGGAGAGCAGCTTCCATGACACCGCCGGTGACGCCGAAGATTGGGGCAGCACCAGTGTATTGTCCAAGAAGGTCCTGATCGAACTCTTCTTCTGGAAGATCTCTGAAGATGATGCCAGCGCGTTTGATCATCGCGGCGAGCTCACGAGTGGTGATGACGGCATCAACATCCGGTAAGCCTTCGACAGCGGCGTTCTGAGGACGCTTGGCTTCATATTTCTTCGCGGTGCAAGGCATAACGGAGACGACATAGATGTTCTTTGGGTCAAGGTTATGGGCTTTTGCGAAGTAGCTCTTGATGATGGCGCCTTCCATTTCGTGTGGGGACTTGCATGTCGAGACGTTTGGAATGCACTGTGGGTAGTAGTACTCAAGGTAGTTGATCCAACCTGGGGAGCAGGAAGTGATCTGTGGGAGGACACCGCCTTTGGTGATACGGTTAACGAGTTCCTGTGACTCTTCCATGATGGTAAGGTCAGCACCGAAGTTGGTATCAAAGACACGGTCGAAGCCAAGTCTATGGAGGGCGGCGACCATCTTGCCGGTGGCGTTGAGCTCACCGATCTTGTAGCCGAATTCCTCAGCAAGGGCGGCGCGGACGGCTGGAGCAGTCTGGACGACGATGAACTTGCCTTCCGCTTTGGCCTTGTCGACGCAAGTGATTTCGCGTTTCTCGCTTAAGGCACCAGTTGGGCAGACGTTGACGCACTGGCCACACTGGATGCATGGAACGTGGGCGAAGGAACGATCGGCGATTGGGGAAACGAAGGTGTTGAAACCACGTTTCTCGAAGCCAAGGATTCCGATGCCCTGGGCTTCTTTGCAGCGCTCGATGCAGCGGCCGCAGAGAATGCACTTGGAGGAATCACGGATGATGCCAGGAGCGATTTCGTCTTTGTGGACAGCGGTCTTGGAGCCTTTGAAGGCGCCTGGACGAGCTCCGACGATGGAAGCGACCTCATAGAGTTCGCAATGTCCGTTTTTGACGCAGGCTTGGCAATCCTGGTTATGGTTGGAAAGAAGAAGTTCGACGCTGGCGCGACGGGCTTCGACTGCCATTGGAGAAGAGATTTTGATGACGAAGCCTTTCTCGGCTGGGACATCAGCGACTGGGTAGACGCAAGAAGCGAAGAGT
>JAILRR010000081.1 GCA_024698065.1 Bacilli bacterium | reverse complement strand
TTTCATGTATTGCGGAACCATTGAGGACGTCGTTGAGAAAGCCAAGAAGATGGAGAGCCAGGAATAATGGAAATTCTCATCCTCACCCCAAACGGAGTCGCCTTTGAAGGCGAATGCGATGAAGCCTATCTCCCGCTTACTGGCGGACCTTTAGGCGTCATGAGGGGACATACCCCGTTCCTTGGCGAGCTTAAGCCTACGGGCGTGGCGAAGATCACCTCATACGGTAAGAGCACATTCTTTGCCTTGTGGCATGGGGCAGTGGAAGTCAAACCTGACGATGAGATCGTGATACTTAGCGAAACCGCTCTTGAAGCGGACTCCGAAGAAGACGCCCTTGAGCTCATTAAGGGTCGTCCTTTAACCATTGGCAAAGATGAGGAAGACGTCAAAGTCGCCTCAGCCAAACTCAAGCAATAACCCCCGCAAAACAAATATTTTTCCAATGTAAGAGGTTTCATAAAGAAATCGTATTTATTTCTTTTACAATGGTCTCATGAACTTCGTTTTCATTTCTCCGAACTTCCCTGATTGCTATTACCATTTCGTGGAATCTTTGAGCAAAAGAGGCATTAGGGTTTTAGGCATCGGAGACGCTCCATATTCATCATTAAACGAATCTCTCAAAGCCAACCTGACCGAATACATGCAAGTCCATGACATGTCGGTCTATAGCAACATGCTCGACGTCTGCCGTTACTACGAAAAGAACTACGGCCCGATCGATTATCTCGAGAGCAACAATGAGTGGTGGCTCCAAGAGGATGCTAGACTCCGTAAAGACATGATGGTCGAGAACGGTTTCCTCCCAGGAGACATGCTCAAGATCAAAGCCAAGAGCGCAATGAAAGCCTGCTTCCAGGATTCTGGGGTCAAGACGATGCGCTACATCTTGGTCAATGGACCAGATGATTTATCCAAAGCGAAGGAATTCGCCTCCAAAGTCGGATGGCCTCTTTTCGTGAAACCTAACGTCGGTGTCGGCGCTACCGATTCCTATAAGCTTGAGGACGAAGAAGCCCTCAATAGATTCTTAGCCAAGAAACTCCCTGAGACCTACATCATGGAGGAATACATCGAAGGCACGATCGTCTCCTATGACGGCATCTGCGACAACGACAGTGAAGTGGTCTTTTCCACGACCGATATCTTCGATACTCCTACCGCTGAGATGGTGCAGAATAACGAAGACGATTGTTATTACAACAACCCAATCTCTCTTCCATCTAAACTCTTTGATATCAAGGAATTCGATGAGATGGGCAAGAAGGTCGTCAAATCATTCGGCATCAAGAAAAGGTTCTTCCATATCGAGTTCTTTGTCACCGAAAACGGCATCTATAGCCTTGAATGCAATATGAGACCGGCCGGTGGAAATACCCCAGACCTCATTAACTTCGCAAACTCTGTTTCTTGCTATGAGATCTACGCTGACGTCATCGCCTATAACGAGAACCGCCAGGATATGAAACTAGAGAAGTACTACGCCCTTGCTTCTTCGAGAAAGAACAAACTCACCTATAAAAATAACCTTGATGAACTCAAGGAGAAATACGAAGACCACATCTGCATGGAAGGTTCATATCCTAAAGGATACGCCGATGCGATGGGTGACTATTTCATCTATAGCAAATGGAAAAAACTCGAGGATGGCCTCGAGTTCGATAAAAAGGTTAGAGAGAAGAACTAACGTAGTTCTCTTCTAGAAATGATTGAACGTCATCAATGACGGTGGCGGTTTTTGTTTCCTCTTCTTCCGGATCGTCCTCGTTGTATTTTATTTCGACTTTGAGAATCTTTCCTTCAATATCTTCTCTTCCTGTCATCTGGTAGAGTTTCTTCATTTGTGTGCTATTTTTGTCGGAGCCTTCAAGGTCAAGCACGCAGAAAGGTTTACGGCTGTTGAGTACAATAGGATAGACGTTCTTATAAAAGTCTTCTTCCTTTTCTTTGGTTAAAACATAACTGATTTGGGTGTTTTCCCTCGCATAGCCTTTGTATCCAGAGACTATGTGCCATCTTGAGAGCCCGCAATGAGAGACGTTGGTTTCAGCCAAATACTCTTTGAAAGCGGTGGTAACAATTTTTTCATCGTCGTCGTTAGATCCGTAAGCGAGCTCAACGATTCTCTCTTTACTCATCACATAAAGAGAAGGAGTGCCTCCAGACATAGGGTGTGCAAACACTCTTTCTATGCCATGAGCAATCGCGTACTTGTTGATTGTGCTCGCAGCGGCCGCAGTGTCCTCATCGATATATGAGATTCTGTAATGGCTGTAATAAAGATTTCTGCCTGCGTTCTTTAAGAAGTTCTCGCACGAAGAGCAATCCTCTTTCGAATAGGCAAAAAGAACATCCTCTCCATAATTGACACGGTCAATGATTTCTTCGGCAGTTGTCTTTTTGCCGATTCCTTTGAAGTGGGTGTAGTCGTATTTAAAATAGCTGGCGTGTTCAAGCGTCATCATGAGGTGAAACTTGTTGCCATCATTAACGGTGATGTCGACATTTTGGCATCCAAAAAGAAGTGGCAAACAAAGCAGGCTAAAGAAAAATTTAAACGGTTTTTGCATAGGTTTTTGGAATTAGAAGTTATATCTCTTAGCCTCATTTAACAACTTTTTGGCGTTTTTGTTAAGAGAGTTGAGCCTGAGTGTTTTGAAGGTTTTGACAACGGCCTGGCCAGGGACGGAACCTTTCCTGACGTCTTTTCTATAGGCCATCATGACCTCGCCTTCCTCTTGTTTGGAATTAAGGAGGGCGATTGATGCAGCGAGATTAATCTCTTCTTCGGTTGGATCATCTTTCTTGATAATGACGTGGGAGCCGCTGTTACCCATAACGTGGAACCAGAGATGGTCTTTTGCGGTCTCAAAGAGGAAGGTCAGACAATCGTTCTGCTTTGAGGTTTTGCCATAAAGGATCTTCGTT
>JAILRR010000069.1 GCA_024698065.1 Bacilli bacterium | reverse complement strand
GGTCGCTCCGACGACAGCGGACCCGGTCTTAGGGTTGATGAGATGGGAATACATCTTGTTGTCGTAGATGCGGTATTGCTCACTCACGCCAGAGGTCGAAAGGGTGGTGTCTTTGGCAAGAAGGGTGTATTCCCCTCCTATCAAAGAGGCCGTGAAGAACTCTTCCTCTTCCTTATCGCTTGGTTTCTTTCCAAAAAGGACGCTCGAAGCACCGCCATTGACAAGATAATGATCGGTCTTTTCTTTAACGTACTCATGCAGGCAATCGATGATATATCCCTTGCAAATCCCGCCTAAATCGATGTCAGCGTCACCTGTAATGGTTACAGTGTCAGCTAAGATTGTGACACTTGTGGAATTGATTTCATCGAGGTAGTAATTTATCTCATCTTTTGAAAGAGGATCGAATCTTCTCTCATCGAGGAAGCACTTCCACTCATTTGAGAGTTTCCCCATAAATGGGTTGTAATACCCATTTGTCTCTTCCTTGATGGCTAACGCCTCTCTAAGACAATTGATAAAGTCTTTAGAGAAGGTGCCAGTGCGATACGTGTTAAGACGGTATAGGTCAGATCCTTCTCTTTGTGGGTGGAAGATATTTTCTAATTCATCGACCTTCTCTTTGAGCTCGTTAGCGATCTTCCCTTCTTCGTAATCGCAATACTCAAAGAAGGTATCGCACTGGAAGGCGGTTACCTTCGAAAGCATTGGCTTCGCGCAAGAGGTCAAAGATAAAGAAGCGGTCGCAAAGAAAAGAATGGTTTTTTTGATGTTGTTTTTCATAGTTTAAAGAGTTGGTACGTTTGTTTTCCCATCCTTGTCAGGATGGTTTTTGAGATATTCGATGATTGGATCGTAGTTCTTGTCTTTTTTGCCCGCTTTGCAAGAAGAGACTTTCTTGCATTCCCCTTTGACAAGGGCTTCGGCCATATCGTGACAGCCCGCGTATCCGCACGCGCCACAGTTATAGTGAGGGAGCATATCTTCCACTTCTTTGATGCGAGGATCTTCCTCAACATGGAAGAATTTGGCAGCAAGAGCCAAAAGAAGGCCAAGGACGGCTCCAAGTCCTAGAAGCAATAAGAATGACCATAAGACACTTAAGAAGTCCATATACGCCTATTCCTCCTCTTTGTGATGGCTTTTATATATCATGCAGCCTTTGACATCGCATTCTTCGCAGTTCTTTGGACCGATACCGAGTTTCTCGCATCCTTTTGGCGCGGGAGTCCTCATATATAAGACGAAAGAAACGACGAAGATGACGATGAGTGCAGCGATGATGCCAATCGCGAGAATCAAATATCCGGTTGAAGTCATATTAACCTACCATTCCTCCAAAGCCCATGAAGGCGAGAGCCATAAGGGCCGCGGTGATTAAAGCGATCGGAACGCCTTTCATGGCTTTAGGGATGTTATATCCGTTAATCCTTTCTCTCATGCAGGCAAAAAGAACGATGACGATGAGGAAACCGATCGATGTTCCTAAGCCATTAGCGAGAGAAGTTAAGAAATCGAGGGAAGCATCGCTGTTTGTCTGAACGACACCAAGGACAGCGCAGTTAGTGGTGATGAGTGGGAGATAGATACCAAGGCTCTTATAAAGAGCAGGCGAATACTTCTTGATGAAAAGACCCACAATCTGAACAAGGGAAGCGATGACAAGGATATAGACGAGAGTGTCTAAGAATGGGATTCCGGCTGGAACAAGAACGTAGAAATAAAGAGGATAGCAAACGAGTGTCGCCATCATGATGACGAAAGTGACCGCTAAACCCATTGAGAAAGCGGACTTAACTTTGTTACCAACGCCGATGAAGGAACAGATGCCATAAAAACGGCTGAGGACGACGTTATCGATAAGCATGTAGCTCACGATAGCGAGAATAAAGGAAACAATCATTTCCATTACTTGGCACCTCCTTCTAATGCGGCTTTGGCAGCCATTTCAAGCTTAAGGGCTTTTTCTTTGGCTTTCTCCACTGCTTTCTTGTGATTAGAAATCGCTGCCATGATGGCAAGCATCAAACCCAGGACGATGAAAGCGCCGGCTGGATTCTGGAATATGGAGATCGAATAGTCGTATGTTGGGTTTCCAAGCGCATCTAATGTTGTGCTTTTAAGGATTGGGAGTTTGAGAGGATCGCCAAAGAAAGAGAAGACCTTTCCTAAGGTGAGGGTTCCTAAACCAAGGATTTCTCTTATCAAACCCATAAGGGAAATAGCCCAGGTATAGCCGATTCCATTTCCTAGACCATCAAGGAAGGAATCAAGGACACCGTTTTGTCCAGCAAAAGCCTCACTTCTTCCTAAGACGATGCAGTTGACGACAAGGAGAGATAAGAAGACTCCGAGTGAGCTGTATAGCTCAGGAAGGAAGGCTTCCGCGAACATCTTCACTATAGTGACGAAGGTGGCGATAACAACGATATAGGATGGGGTTCTGATCTCTTCTGGAATGAGTTTACGGAGAAGAGAGACGATGACGTTACTTGAGACAAGAACGAAGGTGAAGAGCAAACCCATACCAAAGGCGGTCTCTAAGGACTTTGTGACCGCGAGTGCTGGGCAAAGACCTAAGACCTGGACAAGGAGAGGGTTTTCTCTAAGGATGCCGTTTAAGAACGAGGCTTTATGCTGTCCGCGTTTGATGCTATTCATGCTTACTCGGCCTCCTTATAGAACTCAGTCCAATGGGCAACGGCTTCGTCGCATTGCTCTTTGACTGTCTTGGCACCATAGGTGGCACCGCAGCTCACATCGGCTAAGTCAGTGAGATAGCCGTTGTTGTATTTGTTGATGTAATTGTCTTCAAGGGTTGGGCCATAGGACTCGGTGTTCGT
>JAILRR010000053.1 GCA_024698065.1 Bacilli bacterium | reverse complement strand
CCTAAAACGACCTGGACTTTTTTGCCTTCTTCAACGCCTTTTAAAATCTTGGCTATAGCTGCAGGCTGATCGCCCGTAGGTTTGTATGGGGAGACTAGTTCAAAGCGATGGGTCTCATCTGCCGCCATCGTTCGGTACCTCTTTTTCAGCTTGGTTTTGCGGGGATTTTTGCTTTTTTCTCTTATGTCTAACGTAGAATGGCTCAAAGCCTTCTCCGTTGATTGTCTTGGCTTTGGTGAACGAGACGAAAGCCTTTGGATCGACCGAAGCGATGAATTCTCTTAGCTCGGTTGTTTCGTCTTGGTAGATGACCGCCCTAACCATCTTGCGGTCTTCGCCAGTGTATCCACCAACCGTGTCAAAGATGGTCGTGGAGTGATCCATCTCATCGATGACGTATCTATTGATGTCTTCGTATTTGTCGCTGATGACGTCACAGATGACGAAAGCGGATGCATCGACATACATGAAGCGGATGGTAAGAGAGCACACGATGGCGCAAAGGACACCGATGGTCGAGAGGATGAAGTTATTAGGAACATTAAGCCTGATGATGGCACCAAGGACAATGAGGGTGACGTCGATTATGAGGCTTGAGGAGCTTTCCTTTATCTCGCTATATCTTGCAACAATTGCGGAAACCACATTGAAGCCGCCAGTTGAGCCATTGCCATGATAGGCAAGAGACACGCCAGCGCCACAAAGGAAGCCACCAAACACGGAAGCGAAAAGAAGGGATCCAATAGCATTAGGCCCCTCCCCTAAAGCAGATTCATAAATCGAGGTCATCCCAAAGACCTCTCCCAAGTTAAGACGGTAGATGAGGGAGAATGTCGCTGGATAAGCGATCATAGCGATAAGGGTGTGAATTGAGAATTTCTTTCCTAAAACGATAAGGCCAAGAACCCAAAGAAGGACTTGGGCAACGCCAACGACGATATCGGTGCACTCAAAACCAGTCGCGTTATAGACCCAATAGTTCACGATGATACCGACGGAAGAAACGCCGCCAGAGATGATGTTGCATGGGGCGATGAATAAAGCGTCGCCAAAAGCCATGACGATGCAACCCAAAATAACGAGCAATACGTTTCGTACCTCGCTTAGGATCTTTCGTTGTTGTACTGGAAGTGCTGACTGGCTCATTTTGAATTGTAGGAAAGGTTTTCTAAATATGCGTCGATGAATGGATCGAGATCGCCATCCATCACGCCTTGGACATCGCTTGTCTCATAGCTTGTGCGGTTGTCCTTAACCATAGTATAAGGGCAAAACACGTAGGAACGAATCTGGGAACCCCATTCGATGTTCTTTTGCTCGCCGACGACGGACTTGAGTTTCGCTTCGCGTTCCTCGATTTTTCTCTGCATGAGTTTATCGGCAAGCATCTCCATGCAGGTTTGTTTGTTGAAGAGTTGGCTTCTTTCGACTTCGCAAGAGACGACGATGCCCGTAGGAAGGTGGGTGATACGGACGGCGGAAGAGACTTTGTTGACGTTTTGTCCTCCTGCGCCACCGCTTCTGAATGTATCGACTTTGAGGTCTTTCGGATCGATTTCGACGTCGCTTATCTTTCCGAATTCAGGAACGACGTTAACTGAAGCGAAGGATGTGTGCCTTCTGGCGTTCGAGTCAAAAGGCGAAATCCTGACTAGACGGTGAACGCCTTTCTCTCCTTTGAGAAGACCATAGGCGTTCTTGCCGCTGATCTTCACGGTCGCGCTCTTAAGGCCGGCTTCTTCGCCTTGCTCATAAGAGAGAACCTGCCACTTGAAGTGATGGGATTCGCAGTACCTGCTGTACATCCTAAAAAGCATATCCGCCCAATCGTTGGCTTCTGTTCCACCAGCGCCAGGATGGATATCGAGGGTGCAGTTGAAATGGTCGTACTCCCCTCTGAAAAGGAGGTCGACCCTCAGTTCTTTGATTTTCTTTTGGAGTTCCTTTTCCATGCCTTCGATAAGCTCACGCATATCTGGGTTTTTGGAATCGGGGTCATCAAGAAGAAGGGACAATTCGTCGTAATCGTTCTTGATGGTTAGGTAGCCTTGGACTTTCGACTTAGCGTCGTTAAGCCTATTGACCACTTCTAAAGCGGACTTCTGATCGTTCCAAAAGCCCTCTCTATTTTGTTCTTCGTCTAATGCGGCAATCTCGGAATTTAACTTATCAAGGTCAAAGAGAACCACCGAGTTGCGAAACAAGTTTCCCGATGTTTTGGGCGTCTTGTTTTAATTCGACTAACTCTTTCATATATTCCTCTCTTATTCCTTGTGATCCTCATTTGAGGCGGTTTCTGCTGGGGTTTCTTGAGTTTTTTGCTCGACTCTGCCCGCTTTGACGTTGGCGTTGGTGTCAACGGCACTTGGGTCTGGACGATGCTCCTGCTCGACACGCATCTGTCTTTGGAGTCTGACGTTAAGAAGGTTGAAACAGGTATCAACAGCGGCTTTGTCGTTCATCTCTTTGAAGAGGTCATAGCCTTCGTTGACGTAATCCTGAAGAGGGTTTCTCTGGGCGTAGCTTCTAAGGGAGATGCCATCGCGGAGATGGGACATGGTATCGATGTGGCCTTGCCAGTTACGGTCAATGACACGTAAAGAAACAGTGCGTTCGATGTTGTCAGCTTCTTTGATGGACCAGGTCTTTCTCTTATCGAGATATTGCTTGTAGAGAAGCTCGCCAAGGTCATCACCCGCTTCTTCATATGGGGCGTTATCGAAGGCGTTTGCGTCGATGGAACCTTCTGGCATGAACTGAGGCTCGACGAGTCTCTTGAGGTGTTCGCCAGAGATGATGCCGGCAGCGTTGGTTGGATCGATGGCTTTCTGAGCGAGGTAAAGGCCAGTGGTCTTGAAGAACTCGCGGATGAGGTCAACGATATCGTCCGCCATAAGGATGGCGTCACGTTTCTTGTAGATAATGTCACGCTGCTTAGCGAGAACGTCATCGTAGTCTTTTAAGTTCTTACGGATATCGAAGTTCTTTCCTTCAATCTGCTTCTGAGCGTTCGTGACGGCATTCATGAGCATCTTGCTCTCATAGGACTCATCCTGAAGGCTTCTAGCGAAGAGGTTACGGAGATTCTCTGGAGCGAATCTTCTCATAAGCTCATCATCAAAGGAGATGAAGAAACGGGAATAGCCAGGGTCACCTTGACGTCCGCTACGGCCACGGAGCTGGTTGTCGATACGTCTGCTTTCGTGACGCTCGGTGCCGAAGACGCAAAGACCGCCGAGGGCTTTGACTTCGTCAGTGAGCTTAATATCAGTACCACGGCCAGCCATGTTGGTGGCAAGGGTAACAGCGCCTTTTTCACCAGCGTGAGAAATGATCTCAGCTTCGCGCGCTTGGTTCTTAGCATTTAAGACTTCGTGAGGAACCCCTGCTTTCGTCAAGAGAGCAGAAATCTCAAGGTTCGATTCAACGGAGACGGTACCGATAAGGATTGGTTGTCCTTTGGCATGTCTCTCTTTGACAGCCTCGACGAGGGCTTTGAGCTTGGCATCGTGGGTGGCGAAGATAAGGTCGCCATCATCGATTCTCTGAACCGGACGGTTGGTTGGAATGCAGATGACCTTCATGTTGTAGATGGTCTCGAATTCCTCTTCTTCGGTTTTGGCGGTACCGGTCATACCAGAGAGTTTCTCATAGAGACGGAAGAAGTTTTGGTAAGTGATGGTTGCGAGAACAACGGTTTCCTGTTTGATCTCAACGCCTTCTTTGGCCTGGATGGCTTGTTGGAGACCATCGTTATATTCACGGCCTGGCATGATACGACCAGTGAATTGGTCGATTAACTGAATCTTATGCTCACTGTCGACCATGTACTCGACATCACGGGCCATGATGTAGTTAGCCTTAAGGGCTTGGTGGATACGGTGAATGAGATCTTCGTTCTCTGGGTCGTAAAGGTTTCTGACACCGAACATCTTTTCGGCTTTGGCGGTTCCTTCTTCGGTGAGGGAACAAGCCTTATCTTTGATGTCGATTTCGTAATCTTTGTCTTTGCGGAGATATTTGACGAAGCGGTCAGCGACCTGATATTGGGAAGCCGCGCTCTTCTGACCACCGGAGATAATAAGCGGGGTGCGGGATTCGTCAACGAGAATGGAGTCGGCTTCATCGACGACGGTGAAATATAAGCCACGGAGAACACGGCCTTCAAGGGTTGGGGCCATGTTGTCACGGAGGTAATCGAATCCAAGTTCGGAGTTGGTTGTGTAAGTGATGTCGCAAGCATAGGCTTCGCGTTTGGCGGTCGTGTCTTTCGCGGCGAGGTTAACGCCAACGGTGAGACCTAAGAAACGGTAAACGTTGCCCATCCATTCAGCGTCACGGGAAGCAAGGTATTCGTTAACGGTGACGACGTGAACACCTTTGCCAGTGAGGGCATTATGGTAAACGGCCATGGTACAGGTAAGGGTCTTACCTTCACCGGTCTTCATCTCAGCGATGTCGCCTCTATCCAAAACCAAGGAACCAATGATCTGGACCTTGAATGGTTTCTGTTTTAAGACACGCCAAGCGGCCTCACGGGCAACAGCGAAAGCTTCATGCTTGATGCTTTCAAGTGTCTCTCCCTTGGCTAAACGCTCTCTGAATTCAGCGGTCTTGCCAATGAGTTCCTCATCGGTCAATTTGCTCATTTGCTCATCAAGAGCCATGATTTGATCGGCCTCACGGGCTAAACGATCCAATTCTCTCTTCTCAAAATGGAAGAGCTTCTCAATAAAATTCGCCACAGTCAATCTCCTAAATAGATAGCCTTGAAATCATACCATTACCATAAATGGTAAGCAAACTAGTTCCTTTTTCCTCGGATTTTTTTCTTAAATCCGTCCACGATTTGCCGAAGTTTTCTTGAAAAAGAGATTTTATTCTCTTTTCGTTTTTGGGGTTCAATCGTACGTGCCATAACGAGAATCTCAACCTTTTCCGCCCCGTGCTCAAGAAGCATCTTCGAACAAGATTTCGCCGTTGCTCCAGTCGTCAGAAGGTCATCGACAAAAAGGATTTTTAGGCCTTGGACACTCGCATCTTCATTCCACTTTAGGTGCCTCCAGATCTCTTGCCTTTCCGCATAACCTAGGTCGGCTTGTTTGACGTTGTCGGTTTTGATGATCGCATTCAAAAAAGGTCTTTCGAGACATCTAAAAATCTCCACGACATGGTTGAATCCCCTAACCTCATTTTTGCTTTCATAGCTTGGTGCCGGGACCAAAGTCCACCCCCTGTATTTCCATTTGAGATAACTCCTTTGCCTTGAGAGGAAAACGCCTGCCATTTCGTAATCGAAACATCCTTTGCATTGGTAGAGCATCTGCTTTACCTTGTCGTTATAGACAAATAGGGATGTTGTTTTAACCCCATCTAGCTTGGAAATCACCATCTTTGGCTCCATCAAATTGAAGCAATCCGGACAGATTGGGTAATCTTCAAAAAGAGAGGCGGTATCGTAATTACGGATATCTTTGAAACACACCTTACAAAAAGGTGTTGTAGTGCTTGATGGTTCTGATTGCATCAGCGATTTCCTCCGTTTCTTTTTCGGCATAGAAAATGACATCGCCATTAGGCGAATCCATCTTTCTCCCCACTCTCCCCGCTATCTGGATGAGGGTTGCCGAGTCATA
>JAILRR010000047.1 GCA_024698065.1 Bacilli bacterium | reverse complement strand
AACCAATTTCCATTCAAAGTCGGTGTAGGACATACCATAACCGAATGGGTACTGAACGACGTTGTCATATCCATTGTATGGAGCCTTGTCCCAGAAGCCTTCAGCATCGGCGGTTTCGAACCAACGATAACCCATGTAGATGCCTTCGGTGTATTCGGAGTATGGGGCAAATTTGTAGAAAGCGGCACCACCAGAACCTTGAGCGGCTTTCTCGAAGAAGTCCGCGGACCTTCCGCCTTCATAGTGACGGGTATGCTTAGCGCAAGAACGATAGTAGGTGATGTTGAATTCTGGGCGATATGGTGTGGTATCGGTCATATGTCCAGAAGGAGTGACATCGCCAAAGATGACATCAGGGATGGCAAGAGCGCCTTGGCCGCCGGTGACACCGACGTTGAGGACGGCATCAATGCCGTTAGGAATGTCTTCGTTGATTTCTTTCACAAAATCAAGGGTCATGTTATTGGTGCTGTTCTCGATAACGATGACGTTTTCGAAGTCTTGGGCAACCTTGCGAAGAGCATCTTCTTCTTCGGTCGAAATCTCGAGATAGGTGCGTGTTTCGTCTTTGACGGTGCTTCCGCTCTTATGGGTGGAATCACTCGAGGAAAGCTTGTTCTGATAGTGAGGGCAGTCACTGTTCTCACCAGCGTGACGAGAGATGACAAACAAGGCGGTGTCGCTGTTGGTTTTGCCATTGTCGTCTTTCGTTGTCCTGTCTAACGACGCATCGTAGAGTTCTTCGTATTTGCTATCAACAGTTATGGATGGCTCACGGATGACAAAATATTCATCAAGAGCAGCCATGATGGTGTTGGCATCGCCTTCAGCTTTGTGCCAGCTGGTGTAGTAGTCAAGAATGTCTTGGTTGACGGCTAAGCCTCTCTTCTTGAGAGCGCCGACGAGATCATAAGCCTTGTGGCCTTTTGTTCCGACCATTTCAGAGCCAGAGGACTGGATGTACCAGTCGACGGCACCGTGTCCGAAGACACTGATCTTTTTCTGATCGAAGTCTTCTTTGCTGAGTGGAAGAGTTCCGTTGTTCTCGAGCATGACGATGCCTTCGCCTTCGACTTCGACGGCGAGCTCATCACCCATGCCAGAGACAGCGCGGGTCATTCCGCTCTCGTCTGCTGCAGCCGCGGCTGTGAGATAGGTGGTTAAGGTACTTGCGCCTGGACCAAAAGCCCAGCCACTACCAATTCCTAACCCAACGCCAGCGGCGGCGATGACAGGTAAGGAAGCAACCGAAACGATAAGTCTGGCTTTTTCTTTACCTGACAAGGAAGTAAATTTTCCCATGTGTTTTTCCTTTCTTTCTTTATGTTTTTGATGGTCTAGACCACCCTAGCCCATCGTCAATCACTTAAAAGTGATACCGATTGTAAGCGCTTCAAAAATTGACTATCTTGCTATAAATCTAAGTCAATAACCATATGATTCACCGCTATAAAGTGTCCAAAACACTATATAAAGAAATTTACAAAAACAGCAAAACAGCCTTAGCCAACTGTGAAAATTAACTATCGTTAAAGAGAGCAAAAATCGATTATCTTGCTTGCTTTTCCATGCGTTGGAAATTATGAAAAAAATTGCGCTTTTCTTGAAGATAATTTTGAGAGGGATTAAGGTCTTTATAAGGTCAGTTGCCGATTATGAACGAAAAAGAAGAATTACAAGAGCTTCGCGATTTGCTTGATCACATGCCCGGCGGGGCTTTCACCTATGAAGCGGATGGGGACCAAAGATTCATCTATGTGTCGCCTTCTCTTTATAAACTTTTAGGCTATGAGGATGAGGAATCATTTTTGAAGTCTGTCAATTACAGCTTCATCGATTTTGTCCATCCTGATGATTTTAAGAAGATCCAACAAGAGATCGATGAACAGATTTCCGAATCGGATATCGATTTCTGCGAATACCGCGTTAAGAAAGCGGATGGCTCCTACATCTGGATGCTTGATCGCGGGAAAATCAAAACCCGTCCAGACGGAACGAGGTACTTCTATGTCGTCGTTCTTGACGAGAATGCCATCATGCATAGAAGAATGGAGACCGCGAAGAAAGCAAAACAGGATTCCTTAACCGGCCTTCTTAACCACCAAACCGTGGTCATTGAGATCAGCCAGATCATCCAAGAGACCAAAAAGGGCGCATGCGTGATGGTCGATATCGACAACTTCAAGCACATCAACGACACCTATGGTCATCTTGAAGGCGATAGGGTTCTTGGTTGTCTCTCGAATTCCTTGTTGAACAACTTCCCTGAGGCAATAACAGGAAGGTTTGGAGGAGATGAATTCATTCTTTATTTCTGCGGCGTTGATACAAAATCACAGGCCACAACAGTTGCCAAAAAACTCCTAAAGGCCATCAATCAGATTAAGATCAATGACGTCGTTCCTTTGAATGCCAGTATCGGAATCGCTTTAGCGGACGGTGGTTTCCCATCTGTCGATGAGGCGATCAAAATAGCTGACCAAGCGATGTATATCGCAAAGAACGGCGGGAAAAACAGATTCGTCATTAAATAAAAAATCGCTGGCAAATCGTCAGCGTTTTTTCTATTTGCAACGAAAAGTAACACACAAGTGTTAATGAGCCTATAATCTTTGTGTCGAAAGGTGAAACTATGAAACGCGTATTATTCCTCTTTCTCGAAAACGGCCAGGCGGCCATAAACGCCCTCGAAGGAATTCGTTCCGAAGGATATAACGGAACGCTTGTCGGAGGCGCGTCGTTAAGACATGCTTTCGAAGACATGCTTCCAGAAGAGAGACATTTCTTCTCTCTTGCCAACTGGGAAGCTGACAACAATAAAGAGTCGACTCTTTCTCTTTTCATCGTTGATGAGAAGAATATTTCAGAACTTAAAGGCGCAATTCGCAAATGCACCGATGATTTCAAAACCGTCAAAGGAGCCTTCTATAGCCTCCCTATTGATGATTACGAAGGCAGCTTCTAATGGACGGCTTTATTTTTCTTTACGCAGCAGCGATTGTCCTCGTTGGCCTTCTCTCTACTAGGCTAATGAAGGTCATAAAGATGCCTTTTGTGACCGGTTACATCATCACAGGCATCATCATGGGTCCTTTTGTTTTCGGACTCTTCTTCAACAACTTTGATTTCCTTAATGCTGGAAGTGGTCCGGTAGCCCAATATGTCAAAAACCTTGGCTGGGTGAATAACGTCGCTTTAGGATTCATCGCTTTCTCGGTAGGCGCTTCTTTTAAGAGAAACACCCTTAAAGCGGTTGGTAAGAAAGTTCTTATCATCACCGTTCTTGAAGCGGTGTTTGCTTCGCTTCTCGTTATCGCCGCTTTATTAGTCGCATATTTCATCTTCCCGGACAAGATCCCTCTTCCTCTTGTGCTTACCTTAGGCGCGATCGCGGCTGCGACAGCGCCTGCGGCCACTCTTATGGTCGTTAAGCAATATAGGGCGAAAGGTCCTGTCACCGATACTTTGCTTCCAGTTGTCGCTCTTGATGATGCGGCGGCTCTCATTCTCTTCGCTATTCTCTTTCAGATCGCTAGCGCGATGGCGACAGGAACCTCTTTCAGCGCTTACGAGATGTTCGCCAAACCTCTTATCGAAATCGTCATCTCTCTTGCTATCGGCGCGGCTCTAGGCTTCTTGATGTCCTTTGCTTGCCATTTCTTCCGCTCAAGAGGAAACAGAACTGGCTGGATCATCTTCGTCGTCTTTGCCTCGCTTGGCCTTTATTACTTATTCAAACAAGACTTCATGGGCAACATGGAGCTTAGCTCCTTGCTTACCTGTATGACTGCCGGCGCCATCTTCGTCAACATGAGGCAAGATAGCGTTAAGGAGTTTGAGTTTCTTGATAGGTTTACCACTCCGATATACATGCTCTTCTTCATCATCAGTGGGGCTAATCTCGATTTGACGATATTCGCTAGCAGCAATGGCCTTGTCGTTTTGGCGATCGCCCTTGTCTATGTTATCTTCAGAGCCGGTGGCAAATGGCTTGGTGCCTTTAGCGGTGCTGCCATCTCGAAAGCGGAGCCAGCCGTTAAGAAATACCTTGGCTTCTGCCTTATCCCTCAGGCAGGTGTCGCAATCGGTTTATCAACGACCGCAGGTGCTGCCTTAAGCGGAGAAAACGGCAATCCTCTTCTTGGAGCGATGGTTGTGGCCATCATCCTCACGTCCACGCTTGTTTATGAGCTTATCGGTCCAATCGTCACAAAGACCGCTCTCAAAAAAGCTGGCGAACTTACCTTGGAACGTTAAAACCCTAGCAAATATTCAAAAATCCCTGGCAATTCAGGGATTTTCTTTTATCTGATCATTGCGTTTGTGAGAATCAAACCTACGACAATCAAGACCTCTCCAAGTAGATAGGTGATCATGATTGGGAAGTGCTCCCTTGGTATTGGTTTGAAGAAGTGAGAATAGACGAGCATCGAGTCGCTCATAAGGAAGACGAGTCCTCCTAATAGCAAGAAGATGAAGAAGAGAGGCTGGCCTAGAAGCACACCGACAAGGCCTACTGTCGTTTCTGTAAGAAGGGATACGCAGTATAAGCCTCCTGCCAAAGACATAAGCCATTTCTTCTTCGTGATGATAAAAGCAATCGTGAAGAAGATCGCATAAGCGGCAACGAAATAGACAATCGCCCAGATTTGGATGTTCTTGACTTCAAGAAGACCTATTTCAACCAAGATAGATATGGCTTCATTGATGTAGAAGATATGGCCAAGAAAGAAGAAAAGCATTCCTAAAGCTAAGAATTTGACGAAGTGCTTCTTAAGAAGGAAGTAGTCGCCGATAGCGCCGACAGCCGCACCAACATAGATTTGCCATCTCAATGGGGCAAGGAAAACCGCAGCGATCGCCAAAGCAGGAACGCATAAGGTCTTGGTGAGCTTTCTCTTTGGTTCATTCTCCTTGTAGCAGTAATAGATGTGCTGCAAAGAAATAAGGACAAACGCCAAGAGGAAGAAAAAACCAATGTAGGTAAGAGGCGATGTGAAATCAAACATAGCCTTATTGTAGAACTTTTATGAAGGGCAAGTCAAAACGGCCTACTTTTGCTTCTTAGCGTGCGCCTCTTTCCATTTCTTTATCTCTTCGAGGCGGGCTTTGTATTTGGCTTCTAAGCCTTGTACTCCAGGGGTGAAGTATTCTTTGCCAACCAATGAATCTGGAAGGCACTGCATGCTGGCGATCTTCTCTTTGGTGTCGTGAGCGTAGATATAGCCATCGCCATAACCAAGCTCTTTCATAAGCTTTGTTGGAGCGTTCCTGATAACAAGAGGAACTGGCTCATCAATCATCTTTCGGGCGTCTTCGGCCGCTCTATTGTAGGCGACTTCCATCGCGTTTGATTTTGGGGACATCGCCATATAGACGACAGCTTCAGTAAGAGAGACGTTACACTCAGGGACACCGATGAAGTGGCAGGCCTGATAAGCTGCAACGGCGACTTCCATCGCGCGAGGATCGGCAAGGCCAACATCCTCAGAAGCAAAACGAACAACGCGTCTAGCGATATAAAGAGGATCCTCACCGGCCTCAAGCATTCTGGCAAGCCAATAAACGGCTGCATCAGGGTCGCTGTTTCTCATTGATTTATGGAGGGCGGAGATGAGGTTATAGTGTTCTTCGCCTTTCTTGTCATATAAGAAGGACTTCTTTGAAGTCACCTGTTCGACTATCTCTTTGGAAACGGTGATTGTGTCATCTTGTCTGTCACCATTAAGGATGACCATCTCAAGGGTGGACAAGGCTCCTCTAGCATCCCCATTAGAGAAGGTGGCGATTGTCTCAAGGACCTGTTTGCTGATCTTGATCTTCATTCCGCCGAATCCGCGCTTGTCAGAGATGGCTTTCTTAAGAAGAAGGACAATATCCTCAACGCCTAAAGGATTTAGGACAAAGACTTTGCAGCGTGACAAAAGAGCGTTGTTGATCTCAAACGAAGGGTTCTCGGTTGTGGCGCCGACAAGGATGATGCTCCCTTTTTCGACAAAAGGAAGGAAAGCGTCTTGCTGGGCTTTGTTGAATCTATGGATTTCATCTACGAAGACGATGGTTTTGCCACCGAATAAGCGGTTCTTCTCCGCTTCCTCCATGACGGTTTTGATTTCTTTGATGCCGCTAGTGACGGCAGAGAAGGTGATGAAGTCGGCTTTGGTGACGTTAGCGATCACTTTGGCAATCGTTGTTTTGCCTACTCCAGGCGGACCCCAAAAGATCATCGAAGGGACTTTGTCGCTTTCGATCATGTTGCGGAGTATTTTGCCTTTGCCTAAAAGATGGTCTTGGCCAACAATCTCGTCGATCGAGGTAGGCCTAAGACGTTCAGCCAAAGGCTCATTATTGTCGTTCCAAATGGAGATAGTTTTGCTCATCGTATTAATTCTACTTTATTTTGCGTGGGTTTATAATATGGGCATATGGATTTCAGTGGAATGGAGAAGCTTTCGCTTCTAGATTTTGACGACAACATCACCTGTACTTTGTTCTTCGCGGGCTGCAATATGCGGTGTCCGTATTGTCACAATGCCGCTTTGGTGATTCCTGGCATGAAACCAGCATTCATTCCTTGGGAGGACATCAAAGAGTTCTTAGAAAAAAGAAAGAACGTCCTTGATGCCGTCTGCGTTTCTGGTGGTGAATGCACTTTGATGCCGGATTTGCTAGAGAAATTAGGAGAAATCAAGGCGTTAGGATACAAAGTCAAACTCGACACAAACGGCTCTCGTCCAGAGATTCTCAAACTTGCAGTTGAACAAGGCCTCGTCGACTATGTCGCGATGGACATAAAGAATTCCAAAGAGAAATACGCGAAGACGATTGGAACCGATAATGTCGACATCAAAGACATTGAGGAGTCCGTTGATTATCTTATGCATACCGACCTCGTTGATTACGAATTCAGAACCACGATCATCGAGGAATTCCATGAGACCGAAGACATTGAGAAGATCTCTCTTTGGCTTGCGGGCGCGAAACGTCACTTCCTCCAACAATATATCGATAGGGATGGCTGCATTGAGCATGGCTTCCATCCGGTGCCAAAAGAAAAGGCCCTCATTTGGAAGGCCATTCTTGATAAGAATATTGAGAAAGTCGAACTTCGTGGTTACGAATGAGACTTGGTCGTTAGATAGTTATTAGCATTTAAGGCGGCGATCGCTCCATCGTTACAAGCGGTGGTGAGCTGCCTTATTTTTTTGACTCTGCAGTCGCCTGCAGCGAAGATGCCTTCGGTCTTGGTGGCCATGTTCTCGTCAGTGACGATGAAGCCTTTCTCCAAATCGACGACATTGGAATATCTCTCATTGTCCGGAACCTGTCCGATAGCGACGAAGACACCGTTGATATCAATTGTCATTGGCTTCTTGTCGAGTCTGCCTTCGAAGGAGACGCTTTCAACTTTATCAGTGCCGTTAAAACGGACGGAATTGTAGTTGTGGTAGATGGAGACATTCTCAAGTTTCTTAAGAGCGTTCACAAGGATATCGTCAGCGAAGAATTTGTCGAAGAGGGTGACAACATCAACGTGACGGGATGTTTTGGCTAAGAGAAGGGCGTATTGGAGTGCGCTATTGGCATCACCGATGACCATTGTGTCTTTGCCAGTAAAGAAAGCACCATCGCAAACGGCGCAATAAGAGATACCTTTAAGGTTCTCTCCTGGGATGCCTAAGTGGCGGTGTTTGACTCCGCTAGCGATGATGACGGCTCTACCTTCATAATCGGCATATTCGCCGTGTGCAACGAAGTTCTCGCCTTTCTTTTCGATGGATTTGACCTCATCCATTTCGAACTCAGCGCCAAGTGCGGTGATTTGTTCGAAAAGATTATTGGACCATTCCATGCCGGAGATTTCTTTGATGGATGGGAAGTTCTCAACTCTTGGAGAGTCGGCGATTTGACCGCCGAACGCTTGCCTCTCGATGAGTTTGACGCTTCTGCCAGCTCTAAGCGAATAAAGGGCCGCAGTCATTGCTGCAGCCCCTCCGCCTATGATTAAGATATCAGGCAGCATTTCCGCCTTTCACCTTCTGGATGTAGCCTCTGATGTCGGAAGCGTTCTCGTATGCATCATAAGCTTCACCATTTGGAACTAAGAGAGTTGGCGCATTGGTGATACCGAATGCGGTGGTTGTCTCTTTGTTGGAAACAGCGTCAATCTGTTCGTATTCGATGCCTTCTTTATCAAGCATCATCTTCGCCATCTTGCAATTTGGGCAGGTTGGGGAAGTGAAGAGCATGACCTTGGTCACTTTTGGAGCAGAGGCTTTCTCTTCGTGTTCGTGGCACTCGCAAGCACTGTCGTGAGCGTGTGGACGGGAGTTCTCGTTTGGAATGTAGGTCTTACGATCTTTGTATTCCTGGGCTTTTCCATCGTTCCAGTTCTTAACTGGACGGTAGTAACCGGTGATACGGGACCAAACTTCAGCCTCTTTGCCGCAGATTGGGCAGGTGTGGACTTCACCATTGATATAACCGTGATCTTGGCAGATCGAATAGGTTGGGGACATGGTGTAGTAAGGAAGTTTGTAGTTCTCGGCGATCTTACGGACGAGCTTCATGCAGCTCTCCCAGTTTGGAAGACGCTGGCCAAGGAAGGTATGGAAGACGGTGCCAGAGGTGTAAAGGGTCTGGAATCTGTCTTCGATATCAAGAGCGGTGAAGATATCGTCGGTGTAACCAACTGGTAAGTGGGAGCTGTTGGTGTAGTAAGGGGTCTCACCATTTCCGCCGGCAGTGAGGATGTCTGGGTATCTCTCACGGTCATGCTTAGCAAGACGGAAGGCAGTGGACTCAGCTGGGGTAGCCTCAAGGTTGTAGAGGTCGCCATATCTTTCCTGATAGTCAGAAAGGCGTGATCTCATGTGGTTGAGGACCTCAACGGTAAAGTCCTGAGCGGCCTGGGTGGTGAGGTCGGACTTGATCCAACGGGCATTGAGGCAGGCTTCGTTCATACCGACAAGACCGATGGTGGAGAAGTGGTTCTTGAAGGAGCCTAGATAATGCTTGGTGTATGGATATAAGCCAGCTTCAAGGAGCTTGGTGATTGTCTTACGCTTAACGCTTAAGGAACGGGCAGCGATATCCATCATGCCATCAAGTCTGGCATAGAAGTCTTCCTTGTTGGTGGCAAGGTAAGCGATACGTGGCATGTTGATGGTAACAACACCGACGGAACCGGTGCTTTCACCACTTCCGAAGTAACCACCGGATTTCTTTCTGAGCTCACGGAGGTCAAGACGGAGACGGCAGCACATAGAACGGACATCACTTGGCTTCATATCGCTGTTGATGTAGTTGCTGAAGTATGGGGTGCCGTATTTGGCGGTCATTGTGAAGAGTAAACGGTTGTTCTCGGTATCGGACCAATCGAATTCTTTGGTGATGGAATAGGTTGGGATTGGATACTGGAATCCACGGCCGTTGGCGTCGCCTTCGATCATGACTTCGATGAAGGCTTTGTTGATCATATCCATCTCGGCTTTGCAATCACCATAGGTGAAATCCATTTCTTTGCCACCGACGATGGCTGGGAGGTTCTTAAGATCCTCTGGAACGGTCCAGTCGAGGGTGACGTTGGTGAATGGAGCCTGGGTTCCCCAACGGGATGGGGTGTTGACGCCGAAGATGAAGGATTGGATGCACTGCTTGACCTGCTTGTAGGTTAGGTTATCAACCTTAACGAATGGGGCGAGATATGTATCAAATGAGCTGAATGCCTGAGCTCCCGCCCATTCGTTCTGCATAATACCTAAGAAGTTGACCATTTGGTTGCAAAGGGTGCTTAAATGGCCAGCTGGGGTAGAGGTGATTTTGCCTGGGACGCCGCCTAAGCCTTGCTGAATAAGCTGCTTAAGGGACCAGCCAGCGCAATAACCGGTAAGCATGGAAAGGTCATGGATGTGGATGTCCGCATTGCGGTGGGCATCACCGATTTCCTTATCATAGACCTGGCTTAACCAATAATTAGCGGTGACGGCGCCACTGTTGCTGAGAATAAGACCACCGACGGAATAGGTGACGGTGCTATTCTCCTTAACACGCCAGTCGCTGATCTTAAGGTAGTTGTCGACGACTGTCGCATAGTTGAGTTCGGTCTTCTTGATTTCACGGATATCCGCATGTTTCTTACGATAATCCATATAGCTGTGGGCAACATCAACGTAGCCAGCCTGGATCAAGACGATTTCAACGCTATCCTGAATGTCTTCAACATTCACGATGCCATTGACGACCTTCTTGTTGAACTCGGCGGTAACGCGGAGAGCCAAAAGCTCAATGATATTCTTATCTGCTTCTTTGTGTTCAGCGACGAAAGCTCTTTCGATGGCCTTCTCAATTCTCGATAAATCAAATTCAACGATCGATTCATCTCTTTTTCTAACTTTTAACATAACGCTACTCTCCTTTCGCTTTCGCACATGGGTTACTGTTGAATAAGGGGCTTTTAAAACGCCTCTTATTACGACCCGTTTTATGTTGAGGTGAGATTACTCATCTCCCTTGCACCGATAATCATAAATATTGGGAGTCAAAATGCAATTAAAATGCAACGTACTTTTTAGGAAAATTTTTGAAAACTTTTTCACAGAGTTTTCCACAATTAAAAACATCAGCATTTTTGCCATTTTGACAGGGAATGGATATTTGAGGACGAAGTCAATAAGAAAAATATCAAATATTGACAGTGTATCAAAAAGCGGTTAAAGAAGCGATAAAAAGCCAATTTCTTGTTGATAAATTCACTTTTGGTGAATGTGTAGCGATCATTTTCTAATCAAAACACTTTACCGTTCATTGACGAACAAAAATGTGGAAAACTTAAAGGCTAAAAAATGCGATGGCGATTAAGCATTTTTGATGTATGTTTCACCTATATATTCATTAATCAAAAAACTACTAAATTTAGGGGTCTATTTATACATACTGAAGCACTCTTTTACGTGTATATATACGCGCAAACATATTTTATAAATGTTTATATCCACTTTTTTGATTATTGCGCTATCATAAAATCAACAATTGTTTCGGAGGAACAATAAATATGGGAGAGAAACAACCAAAGAAGAAGGGTGCTTTTAAGAGATTCTTCGCAGAATTTTAGGCATTCATCAACAAAGGCAACGCTTTCATGCTTGCCGTAGGCGTCGTCATCGGCGGAGCGTTCAACGCTATCGTCACCTCGCTCGTCAACATCTTGATGAGCTTAGCAACCTGGGGCGTTCCAGGAGGTCTTAAAGGACTTGTTACCGTCCTTCCGGCCTTAACTGATGCCCAGAAAGGTGCAGAATTCCTTCAGAACGGACAAACCGTCAACCTTCAGTCATTCACCATGGCGGAAGTTAACGATCGTGTTATCGAATTCGCGGCCAAACAAGGCGTTACCGATTTGAAAGTCGAGAGCGATACCTTCATCCAGTGGAAGAACTCGCTTCTTGGTCTTTATGAACAGCACGGCACAACCTTCACCTACAAGATGTCCGCCATCATCGATTGGGGCGCTTTCATCAATGCCATTATCGCCTTCATCATCATCGGCTTAACCCTCTTCATCATCGTTAAAGTCATGAATAAACTCGAAGAGAAGAAAGCCCAAGCGAAGGCTAAAGCCCTTGAGAAATATTACGAGAAGCATCCTGAAGAGAGACCTGTCCCACCAGAGGAAGGAACTCCAGAACCAACCGAAGCAGATCTTCTCAAAGACATTCTTGCCGAGTTAAAACTTGCCAACGAGGGCAAAAAGAAAAAGGCAGAATAACCTACCATAAAAATCAAAAAGAGGCAGCAAAACCTGCCTCTTTTCATTTGTATAATGGGTTATTTCAGCGATTCTACGATATGTTTTGCGTATATACCTGCGATATTCTTCCCGGTGATTCTTTCGATCTCCTGAAGGAAGGCATTAGAGTTAACTTCACAAAGAATAGGGTTGCCATCCTTGTCGTCTAAGAGGTCAACGCCACAATAATCTAGGCCTAAGACTTTCGCTGCTTTTTCCGCTGCCTCTATGAAAGAAGATGGCAGGTCAACTAATTCGCCATGCCCGCCCTGGGCCACGTTGCTTCTGAAGTCGCCATTATCGTTTGATCTTTTCATCGAAGCGACCGCTTTGCCATTGATGACGATGATTCTGAAATCGTGTCCTTTACTTGACTCAATAAATTCCTGATATAAGTGGGCGGAGTATTTGTGTTCTTTCTCAAATGATGCCAGTTCTGCAAAGCATTTTATGAGATAAACCTCTTTTCCAAGGCTACCGAAGTTGTCTTTTGCAACGATTGGGAATGATAGTTCTTCTGCGACATGCTTAATAAACGCATCATCATCCAAGCCGGCATAGTTAAGTGGTGCGGAGATGGTCTTTGGCATCTTGATTCCGTTATTCGATAGGGAGATGTAGGTGAGCATCTTGTCATCACAAAGCCTAATTGACTCAGCGCTGTCGAAAAGCTTAATTCCGGCTTTGGCTAGTATCTCAGAAACATATAAATCTTTATCTAAATAAAGGACAAAGTCGTACTTGGAAATACGAGAGGTCAAAAGGCCTCCATCATGGCCAATGGAAGCAACTATTTCGGAGTTGGTTTTGTAATCAAGATCAACGCCTAAAGAACCTAGCTCCTCTTTCATCCTTTTATAGAAATGAAGAGAGGCAGGGGTTTGGATATAAGCGTTTAGAATCGCTAGGCCAGTCTTTGACATCCTCACAATTTTAAGATAACTATCAAAATCTTCAACATATAAGGAAAAATGACAGTATAATGACAAAGAGGTAATTATTATGAACGACATCAAACCAATCACATTACTACGAAATACGGACAAGTTAAGGAAGGAATT
>JAILRR010000031.1 GCA_024698065.1 Bacilli bacterium | reverse complement strand
CCTATTGACTGGCAAATAAAGTGAGATAAACTATTCGAGACCGGAGCCACCAGTAAGTTGGCTGAGAGGAGTCTTCTTCGACTCGACGGAACCTGATCCAGGTAATGCTGGCGGAGGTAGTGTGTTTATTCATTCCTTCGTATTCAGGTACGGAGGTATTTTTTTATGGAAAACGAACAAACCAATGTTCAAAGCGGTCAAAAAACCGCAAAAACCTGGGCAAATTTCGTCTCAATTGCCCTTTCTGTTCTTGCTTTCGGCTTCTTATTCTTAACCTTAGTTAAGTTCAAAGATGCTGACGGCAACAAATCATATTTGCATATTTGGGACTTATTTGGGGCCGGACAATTCCAGTTCATGTTTGTGATTGGCTATGCCCTTCTTATCGCTAGCATCCCTCTCTTAGTCGCCGCATATTTCTTTGAGAAAAAAGGCAACTCTCTTTCCACTGGTGCCGTTGTTTGCCAGTTCCTTGCTGCGGTCTCCTTTGTTATGACTCCTATGCTTTATCTTGAAAGCATGGAAGGAAATAGCTGCTCCATGGAAATTGGTCTTGGACTTGCTTTTGCTTCCTCTTTAGCTGCTTCCTTATTCAGCTTCATCTACGCCTTCTCCAAGAAGCCTATGAGCATCCACGATATTGCGGAAGACGCTATTCTTGTCGCTGCCGCTTTCGCCTTGAACTTCATCAAAATCCCAGTTGGTGAGACCGGTGGTTCCATCAACCTTCAGCTCTTACCTATCTACATCATTGCTTTAAGACACGGCCCATTCCAGGGCATCATCTCCGGTGGTATCGTCCTCGGAATCCTCACTTGCTTCACTGATGGATATGGATTCGTCTCCTTCCATTATGACTACCTTATTGGTCTTGGCTCTGCCGGTCTTCTTGGTTTCTTCAAACCTCTTATCATGAGTGAAGAACAGAAATCTTATAACGTCTTAGGTGAGATCTTCATCTTTGTTGGCATTCTTGTTGCGACCATTGTCAGAATGGGCGGCGGCATCGCTAGTTCGATGACTTACTATGGCATGGAAAATGAATTCTGGGCAGCCTTCGAATACAACATTCTTTATGTTGGCCCAAGTGCACTTATCTGCGCCATTATCCTCATGGGTTTATATGGCCCACTTCTCCGCGTCAACAAGCTTCTCCCAACCAGAGACTAGTGAAATTAATTTATTAATTTGCTCGATATTGTGTTATAGTGCCCTAGACGAAAGGCATTATTTATGACCGATATTGAAGAAAAGAAAAATGACGAAGTCGAAGAAGAAAGCGACTTCGCCGACGAAATAAAAACCGCTGTTGAGGAGACTCCTGCCCTAGAGGCCAAGCCTGAGCCTGAAGACACAATCAACCTTCATGCTGAGGAAGAAGCTGAAGAGGAAGTGGAGGAGCCAAAACCAGCCCCTTCCAAAGACGGGAAGATCACAATTGAATATCCAGACGAGACGCTTGGCAAAGTCGAGCTTGCTCGTCAGGATTTCTACAAGGTCTACCGTAAGTCAAACATCATTAAGTGGATCGTCACCGGTGTCTGTATTCTTTTGATTGTCTGCGGATGGCTCATTCCTAACGCCATCAAGACAGCAGATCCTGAGGATTTCTGGAACAAGTATTCGATGTTCATCGCTCTTGGCGCTTGCGGCCTTGGCCTTGTCATCCTTCTTGTTTTCAACTATTTCTGGAGAAGGAATGTTCAGTCCGCGATGAACCGTTACATCCGTGAGTATTACGAGCTCACGAACGCTTATGTTTTCCCAAGTGAAGTCACTGACCTCCAGGGAAGTCTCGACAACAAAATCGAGCAAAGCGAATTAGAAGAGTCTGACATCTATAAAGAAGTCGGCAAAGTCGGTAGCCGTGCCACCTATACCTTCAACTACAAAGGCAAGCTCATCAAAGTGGCCGATGCCGCTGCTCAGACTTTCGTTGGCAAGAACCTTCGCACCGTTTTCGTTGGCAAATATCTTTACACCACGAATGGCTACAAAGGCTCTGATATCTTGATTTACTTCAAAGGTAACAAGAGAGCTCTTCCTCCAACCAATTTGGCTGATAGAAAAGTTTTCTCTGACTCCAAGAACATTGTCATTTATGGTGACAAAGGCACTGAGAAAGTCATCACTGCCAAAGTGAGAGAGGCCTTGAATGAATTCAAGACCAACAAGACTTTCGTTGATATGGCTATTGCCATCCGCGAAGGAAAAACCTACTTCGCGATGGGTTATGAAGATGATCTTATGGTCATCGCTCTTGAGAAGCCATTCGATCCAAACCCAACCGTCCAGTACGCTGGCGATTTGAAGAAAGTTCTCAAGCTCATCGACTTATTGAAGTAACTTCGTTAGTTATATTTAAATCATGGAAGTCGCACAATTCTTCGAACTCTGTAACCAGTATCCATGGGCTTACGTTGCGATCATTTTCGATCTCGGCGTGGTTTTCATGAACGGTTGGACCGACGTTCCTAATTGCATCGCAACCTGTGTCACTACTCGCTGCATGAAACCAAAATGGGCCATTTTGATGGCCGCTTTAGGTAACCTTCTTGGCACATTGGCAGCAGGCTTCTTAGCCTCTGTCCTTCCTTTGGGAGACGTTTCTCAGACCGTCGCGGGTATCGTTCAGTTCAATGCGCTAAATGTCACCCTCAACCAGATGTTCATCGCGATTGCCTTTGGCTTACTCGCAAACGTCATCCTTTCCCTTATTTGCACTTACTTCGGTTTCCCATCTTCACAGAGCAACGCTTTGGTTGGTGGTTTAACTGGCTCCGCTATCGGCCTTGCTGCTATCTCCGGATCAACCAACTGGTTCGAAGCCGTTTCTCTTAATAGCTGGATCAAGGTCTTGATTGGCTTCTTCGGTTCCATCATCGTTGGCTTCGCTCTCGGTTATGGAATCGTTTGGCTTATCGTTCTTATCTGCAAGAAACTCACTCGTGGCTCAACCAGCCGCTTCTTCAAGAGAGGCCAGGTTGTTGCTAGCGCACTCATGTCCTTAGCGCATGGCCTTCAGGATGGCGCCAAATTCCTTGGTGTCTTTATGGTCATCGCCGTCATGCTTAAGGTTGGCGGATCAGGTTATGTCCCAGCTGACTTCAACGCAATGCAGGGGATGTGGTGGATCGTCCTTCCTGTCGCAGTCGTCATCTTCGGAGGCACTCTCATGGGTGGAAAATCCATCATCAAAACGATGGGTTCCGGAATGGCAAAACTTCACAAATACCAAGGATTTGCCACGGATATTGCAGCAGGTGCCGGTTTAATCGTCGCCACAGTATTCGGGCTTCCTATCTCTAGCGGCACCATCAAGGCGACCGCTATTTTAGGTGTTGGAGCCCAACGCAATCCTCGCCGCGTCAGGTGGGGGAAAGCCGGCCAGATGGTCCTTTCATGGATCGCTATTTTCCCTGGCACGGCCATCATCGGATTTGGTTTGACCGCTCTCTTCGCGGCCATCTTCCATTAAACAAAGGAGGTTGAATATGCGTAAAAAAGTTCAATCCAATTACTACTTCGACTCATTCCCAGAGCTCGCTCATTTCTCAGTTGAATGCGGTGAGCACATTCTCGAATTCATGAAGAACTTCGATCATGAGAAACTTTGGGAAATCAAGACATCCGTCCATGAGATCGAACATGCTGCCGATAAGAAAAAGCATGCCACCACCGAGAAGCTCATGGAGGAATTCATCACTCCAATCGACAGAGAAGACATCCTTTCCCTTCTCACGATGATCGATGACATCACCGATGCCGTTGAGGAGTTGTCTCTTAAGCTTTACCTCTATGATTTCAAAGAGCTTCCACCTGATGCCATTCCATTCATGGAACTCACCCTCAAGTCGCTTAGGGCCACTGAAGAAGCCCTCAAAGACTTCCCTCACTTCCTTGATAAAGAAATCATCTTCCCAGTTCTTAAGAACGTCATCCGTTTAGAGGAAAATAGCGATACAGAATACATCAAAGATGTATCCGAACTATATCGCAGAACCGATCTTGATGCCTTAACCATCTACAAATACGAAGCCTTCTACACGATGCTTGAAGAGATGTCTGACAAGTGTCGTGAGGTCTGTCGTTTCGTCCAGACAATCATCTACAAGAACATCTAAAAAACGATTGGAAAACGCCCCTAACATTGTTTAGGGGCTTTTTGTTGCGCTCAAACCTTTCGCAGTTCAAAATAATAAGG
>JAILRR010000030.1 GCA_024698065.1 Bacilli bacterium | reverse complement strand
GTCAAAGAGCTTAAACCAATCGAAAGAATGTTCTTCAAGCTGCTATTTACAGGCAAGCTGTACCGAAAGATATATCGCATGTACGAACTTGAGGCATAACTTCCAGTTTATAAGGATCTTTATAACAACATACCCTCTTGTTTGAAACCTTGGTTTCGAATGAAGGGGGTATTTTTCTGTCCGAATCTGAATTCATCACCTGGCAATATAGAAGGGATCTTTTTGGGGTTGATGGCCTTAGAAACAAGACAGATTAAAGAAATGATGGAAGTAAGAGATATCGAAATCCATCAAAAAAAGGCAATAATAAAAACGCCCTTACCCCTTTAAACGTTGGGGGTTTGCTGGGCGTTTTTGTTTTTTGATTGGTTACCAGATGCAGATGCGTTTCTCTGGAGGTAGATACATCTTGTCGGTCTCTTTGACGTCAAAGGTCTTGTACCATTCCTCGAAGTTACGTGGTTGCATGTTCGCCCTAAGGATAACAGGGGAGTGAACGTCGACTGAGAGAAGGAGCTTGAGGTATTCAGGTCTTCCTTTCATGCCCCAGATGCGTCCCCAGTTCTTGAAGTAAGAAGCGTAATCGGCGTCTTTCATCGTGGACATGATCTCAAGGGTGACGGCCATGCCTCCGTTATCGGCGATGTTCTCACTGACGACGAGTTCGCCAGAGACTTTGCCTCCATTGATCTCAATGCCATCGAATTGGTCGATCATGCCTTTGGTGAGTTCTTTGAACTTTTTGTAGTCCTCTTCGGTCCACCAATTGGCGAGGTTGCCATTCTCATCGCACTGGGCGCCATTGTTATCGAAAGCGTGGCTGATTTCGTGTCCGATGACGGCACCGATGCCACCGAGATTCTCTTCTCTCTTTTGCTTGATGCTATAGAAAGGAGCTTGGAGGATGGCGGCAGGGAAGGTGATGTCGTTGGCGCTTGGGTTATAGCAAGCGTTAACGAGGTGTCCTGGCATTCCCCATTCGCCTCTATCGACTGGCTTATAGAGTTTCTCTAAAGCGTGTTTCTCGGATTGGACTCCGATCTTGTCGAGCATATCGTAATAAGAGTCATTTGGATCGACCTTAAGCTCATCGTAGAATGGATCCGCTTTGTCAGGATAACCCATCTTGATCTTCATCGTGGAGAGCTTAAGGATGGCTTTCTCTTTGGTCTTTTCTTCTAAGAAAGTGTTCTTAGCAATTCTCTTCTTGTAGGTCTCGATGATTTCTTTGACCATCTCGATGACGTCGGCTTTGGCTTCTTCGCCGAAGTATTTCTGGCCATAGTAGATGCCGACGACTTCGCTGAAGGTGCCGCTTGCGACCTTGTAGGCGTATTTCTCTAAAGCGGAGCTCTTTGGGTTACCAGAGAGGGCTCTAGAATATTTGCCAGCGATCCATCTCATTTCTTCGGTTAAGCAACCGGCATTGCTAAGCAAGCATCTGACATAGGCCCATTTCTTATAGGTCTCAAAAGTGGATTCGTTCCAGACTTCCTTGAGTTCCTTGATGGCCTTTGGTTCATAGACGATGATCTGCTCAGGGAGCTTATCGCCATAGAGTTCGGTCATGAACTTCTTGAAGTCAAATGGGACAAGGAGAGAGCAAACCTCATCGAACTTCATTGGGTTGTAGTTAGCGATGTAGTCCGCCCACTCGAGTTGGCTCTTCGCGTGTTTGGCAATCTCTTTGTCATAAGCGAGAGTGGCTTTGACATAGTCTTCTTGTTCTTCTTTGCTAAGGTCGGTGTAAGCAAGAAGCTCTAAGGCCATTTCTTTATAGACCTTAAGGAGTTCTGGTCCTTGTTTGTTATCTTCCGCGTAATAAGTGGTGTCAGGAAGGATGGTTGAGGATCCGGTCAAGATGAAGGAGTGGACCAAACTGTTCTTCATATCGACATCGACGCCGTAATTAAATGGGAGACGCATGCCTTTCAAAGAGAGTTCGTGAGCTTTTTCGTTAAGCTCGGCAATATCCTTGATTCCTTGGATGGCATGAAGATCTTTGAGGATTGGCTTAATGCCATCTTCATCTCTCTTTTTGGTGTTCATCGCCGCCTTATAGATGGCGATGGCTTTACCAAAGTTCTCGTTTGGAATGGCTTCTTTGCCTTCTGCCATATCTTTGAAGAGCTGCATGAGCATCTTCTCAAGAGCGATATCGAGGTCAGCGAATCCCCCAACGCTAGAACGGTCTTCAGGGATCACGGCTTTCTCTAACCATTCTCCGTTGACGAAGTGGTAGAGATCGTCTTGTATTCTTACTTTCTTTTCCATTGTTTTCTTTTCTCCTCCTATGGAGTCGCCTTCAATGGTATCGCCTCCTATTTCTTATTCAAGAAATATCTTTTTAAGACTCATTACGCTATATTAGTGGTTATGAACAAATTCCTTGTCGAAGCCTCTCCTCTTAAGAGAATCGCCTCCTATTTCATCGATTTGATTCTCGTTATCGCGGTCGGGTTCGTTTTGTTTGCCACGCTTGGGCAAAACGTCATCGCCAAAGCCTTAGGGACGAATGAGGCAAGCAAAAACGCGAATGATTTCGCTGTCTCTAGTAGGCTTACCTATTATCCTGATGGGAAAGATGTCCCAGAGGTCTATCATTACGAGGCCAAAGACATAGAAGGCAATAAAGGTTATCAAAAATATCTCGACAAAGTGTGGTATTACTACACCGCATTCCTTAATCCTAAGAAGAGCCTTAATGACAAAATAGAACCAAAGAAAAACTCTGATGGGGAAATATTCTCAGAAGAAGATTACTGCCATTACTTCTATGAGGAGTGTTTTGGCTTCAAGAGAGATTCGGCAGGGGACAATAAATATTTCGATTACGCAAGATATGATGGGAACATTGTCTACACGAAAAAACCCGTCCTCAACGATGCTTATCAGGCAAAAGTTGATGCAGGGGACGAGAGCGCTTTATCTGAGCTATTAGCCTATTTTTTCCATGAGAACAATAGCGGATCAACGGGCGTCTACGTTGAGGCCATAAAAGACCTAAGAAGTCAGCCTTATTACATGAATGAGGCGAACCGTTATGCCTATGCGATTTGGGCAACGGAGGTCATCACAATCGCCCCGATGGTCTTGATCTTCTTCTTCATCATTCCTCTTTGTCTAAAAGACGGGAGAAGCTTAGGCAAACTTTTCATGGGCGTCGAAGTGGTGGATATCAGGGGATTCAGGATCTCAACGTTCCAGAAGATTGTAAGACCGATCATTGTGACCTTGCTTCACTTCTTGCTATTCTTGCCGAATGTCTATTTGGGCATGGCCCTATATCTATTCTTTGCGGTCGCTTCATTCCTCATGATGTCCATAGGAAAGAAGAGGCTCAATCTTCATGAAAGAATCACCAAAACCATTGTTGTCGATAGGAAACGCTCAACCGTCTTTAAGGATGAACATGAGAAATCTCTATACATGGAAGAGTATAATGTAGACGAAAACGGGAACCCTCTTATGAAGTTCTCCGAAGGGGAGGTGAGGGTCAACCTTACAAAGGAGGAATGATTATGAGTAGTAGAAACAAAAGGCTTCTTATCGCCTCAATCGTCACTTATTTCTTACCTATTGTTGCTGCGGCTACCTTTTTCATCGTTTTCTTTTCCATGGGCTATGGCATCCCTGCTTTTTTCATACCTTTCATCCCTTTGGGATTAGGAATTCTTCTTTTCCTTCTTGTGCCTCTTTATAAGAAACACTATTACGAGACGAAGGGTGAAAGAGTGTCAGCGATCATAACGACGGTCATACAGTGCGGCGCTCCTATGCTTATGGATGCCGCTGTCCTTCCCTTATGGGTCATCTTAGGTCCTTCGCCTATCATCCCTTTCCTAAAGTTCGTTGGTGTCATTTCCTACATTCCTTTCCTTGTCCTCAATATTCTTTATTGGGTGTCTCTCAAAGAGATGAGGAAAGAAGAGGCCTAATAACATGAAGATCACTCTCAAAGACCTCTCATATACCTACAAAGGCGAAAATGGCGATTCTTTAGCGATCGCCAATCTTTCGTTAAATATCAAAGATGGCGAGATGCTAGGGCTACTCGGTCCTTCAGGATGTGGCAAGACCACTCTCCTCAATCTTATAAGCGGACTTCTTTCTCCTGATTCTGGAAAAATCTGTTTTGGGGAAGATGATGTCGCTTCCCTTCCTCCTGAAAAGAGGGGGATTGGCTACGTTTTCCAAAACCACGCCTTATACCCTCATATGAGTGTGTATGACAACATCAAATACCCTCTTCTCGCTCTCAAAGACAAAAACCTTAATAAAGAAGAGATGGACCAAAGAATCAAAGAAATAGCCTCACTAGTTCAGGTTGACGCTCTTCTAAACAAGAAACCTAATGAGCTTTCTGGAGGGGAGATGCAGCGTGTGGCCATTGCTAGGGCCTTAGTGAAAAAACCTCATATCCTTCTTCTAGATGAGCCTCTTTCTTCGCTAGACGCCTATTTAAGGAAACAAACCGCCAAAGAGATCAGAAGAATCCAGAAGGAGACCAAGATTACGACCATCTTTGTCACCCATGATCAACGTGAGGCCATGGACATAAGCGATGAGGTCGCCATCATGAATGGAGGGGCGTTGGTTCAGATAGGAAAGCCATCGGAAGTAATGGCAAAGCCTGCCTCTGACTTTGTCAGGAAGTTTCTTCTCGTCGATAATTAATGTTGTTCTTGAACGATTTGGCCTCTTGATATATCATTATTCGCGCTGGTCCCTTAGCTCAGTTGGTAGAGCAGCTGACTCTTAATCAGCGGGTCGCGGGTTCGAGTCCCTCAGGGATCACCAAATCAAAAGAATGCCTGACCATTCTACGTGGTCAGGCTTTTTCTTATGAAAAAAGAAATCATCTTCCACACATTCGATTAAGGAAAAGTGGCATAGCATCTTGCTTTTCCTTATTTTTCGCGTACGCGTATAAATAGCCTCAGTCTCAGTATCTCAAAGATTTTTTTCATTTTATTGAATAAACTGAAAGTTTAATCAATGTTAAATTATGTCAATAAATCGAAATTAATTGTCTAACCATATTGAAAATGATTTCGAAGTGCTTTAACATAAACGAGGCATAATACTGGTTACATATTGACTGAACCTTTTTATACCTGTTTTGCAAACTAGATTTAATTCTAATCAAAGAAAGGAGCATTAATCTATGAAGCATTCAAAATTCTTAGGCGTATTGGCTGCGACCTTATGCTTAGGATTAGGCACATTAGCCTCATGCGATCCTGCACCAGAAGGAGAGCACAGCCACAAGGCCGCTGAAGGCGCCGAGTGGAAGGCTGATGACAACAACCACTGGAAAGAGTGTGAAGCTGGCGACGGCGCTCAAGTCGAAAAAGCCAAACACAAATTCGGTGAAGGAAAACAAATCAAAGCCCCAACCTGCACAGAAACTGGTAGCGAAGAAGTGACCTGCGAAGTGTGCGGCAAGACCGTCACCAGAACTGTCAAAGCCAATGGCCACACCTATGAAAAGGTTGATGGCAAAGACAAGGTCACCTGGACCAAAGAAGCCACCTGTGAAGAAGGCGGCGAAGGCACCAAAGAGTGCACCGTCTGCCACGAAAAGACTGCTGTTACCAGCGAGCCAAAAAACCACACCTACGAAAAAGTTAAAGATGCCGATGGCAATGACACCACCGAAGACAAGGTCGTTTGGCTCCACGAAGCCACCTGTCTTGATAGCGGACTTGGCTACAAAGTTTGCACTGAGTGCAACAAAGCCGAAGAAGTCATCGCCGATCCTCTTGGCCACGAATTTGTCACCAATGACACCGGTGAGCCAGCTGCCGGCAAAGCCAAAGTTCGTATGTACGAATGCAGCCACTGCGGTATTTCTTACTTTGGCTTCAAAGCTACCGAAGTCACTGCTGCTTCCCACGACCACTTAACATTCACCGGTACTGGTGAAGACGCTGGCGCTTCCTTCTGGGGACGTCCAATCGGCAACGCTATTGCCTTAGATGAAAACGGAACCTCCGTCAACCAGCAAGGTGACGAATGTGTCTACGACGTCGATGAGAGTGGCGACTTCTTCGAGTATGTCTTCGATCTTACCGCTGAGCAGGTTGACGCTATCGGCAGGTGCAGACTCTACTGCGAAGCCAGCGCTGCTAACTACCTCTCCGGTGACTTCTGGGGACGTGATCAGCAGGGCACAGACTGGACCCGTGGTTACTACATCGATGGTGCTGATGAGCATGTCGAGAAAGATGCCACATCCGGCGAAACCGTCATGATCCAGGACAACACCACTGCTTCTAGGGAAACCCCAAGCACTGCTGGTGTTCCAGAAACCCTTGCCGACGGCACCAGTCCAAAGATGGTTGCTAAAGGCAAAGCCATCACCGATGCCCGTTACATCCTCTACGTCAACGACGAAGTTAAAGCCTTCGAATCCATGACCGACATCCCAGCCAGAGTTACCAAAGGCACCCAGAAAGATACCTACGTCATGCCATACACCTTCGAATCCCTCAAGGTTGGCGAAAACAAGATCAGCTTACGTATGGCTGGTGGTTACAGATCAACCTTCTACAACTTCACCTTCAGAAGTGTTGAAGAGGAAGAGACTGGCACTGTCTTAACTGCTCACCACTGGGGCAATGAAACTGCTATCGCTGCCGATACCACCAAAGGTACCGTCGCTGCCAAGAAAGCTACCGATTCCGCCACCAACGAAGTCAAATACGAAATCAAGCTTAACGATTCCATGTTAGCTGCCGGATCCGAGAACAAGAACGATCCAGCCGGCTACATCAAGCTCAACGGCAACAACCAGAGCCTCAGCTTCAAGTTCGAAACCGATGCCGCTATGACTGGTAAGATCTACCAGCGTGGCGTCATGGATGGATGGGCCTCCAATAAGGGCAAAAAACTCTTTACTGGAAAGTCTAACAATGACAACTTAGAGCTTAAAGTCAACGAAACGGCCATCGATCTCTCCTCCTACAGAACCAAGAAGTTCGAGGATGTCATGGTTGCTGGCACTGTCGAAGGACTTTCTGCCAACACTCTCGTTGAATGCGGTACCGTCACTCTCAATGCTGGTGTTAACGAAGTCAGCTACAAGAGATTAGATAGCTACAACTTAGCTCTTACCGATATCGTCTTCATCGGCACCCCAGCCGCTGCTGCTAGCACCCAAGCTTAATAGTTATTCTTGACTAGCTTAACGGACCCCGTAAAACGGGTCCGTTTTTTCGTGCCTTCATAGTAGGAGCAATATTCGTTAGAATATTCATATGGCTGGAGTAGACGATTTCTTAAATAGCGAGATAAACCCTTCTTGCGAGAATGAAATGAATCAAGATGTTCAGAAAGCCGAATGGGCGAAGATTCATCTTTTCGGCGCTTATTCAAAAGGGGATTACACGAAAGCCGTCCATCGTATTGGACTTCTCCTTATTGGAGGGGCTGGAGTTGCTATCTTAACAAGCGCAGCAGCCATCTCGATGATGAACAAGATGGACGAGGTTAAACCGGTCATTACCGGCGCCTTTGAAGGCAAAGTCGCGAAAGCAGAGAAAAACACTCTCTATTACGATTTCGATATCGAATACAAGACCAACACCGATGTCTCAGTTGAATTAAGTCAGCCTAATAGAGCACTCGAAAAAGAGACATACACATGCCTTTATGAAGAAGGAAAAGAAAACCATATGCAAATAGAAGGGACCTTTTCGCTCGTCAAAGGGCATTATGATTTAAGGATATATTCCGATTTCACTTTTGGAAAAATGCTCATGATCACCTACAGCGGTTATATGGAGGAATAAACAATGGCAGAAAAGAGAAAAACACCATCACCGAAAATGAAGATGGACAAAGAGTTCCATGATGAGCTCGCAAAGATCTTCCTTAGAAGCGAGAAACGCACTCCTAAGAACCTTGTTCCATCATGGAAGAACCTAACCCTCTCCAAGAAAATCCAGGTCATCCTTTCTTGGATTATCTTCTTTGGTGCGGTCGCGATGATCGCCTTGGTGAATTATTCCCACAAAGCGTGGCCTACTTCCTGGCTCAACTATGTCGACCAAATCGGCGAGAACGGTTATGCGAGCAGTGGAGAAGCATGGTTCAAAACCATCCAATGCGTTTACATGTTCTTCTTCATATATGGCGTCAGTAAGCTTGTAAGGACAATCCTTTCCCTTCTCTTCATGAAGGCCAATAACAAGACCGTCACCATTATCAGATTCATCAACAGCACGATCAGATATTTATCCGCTTTCGTTCTTGTCTTCGTTATCCTAGCCGTCCTTGGTGTCGATGCCACGACGATCCTTGCTTCTGCTGGAATCCTTGCTCTTGTCGTTGGCCTTGGAGCCCAAACCCTCATCGCTGACATCATCGCCGGCCTTTCCATTGTCTTCGAAGAGCAATTCGATGTTGGCGATACGATTGTCGTCGATGGCTTTAGGGGAGTTGTTTATGAGATTGGCTTAGCCACAACTAAGGTCGTTGACTATTCAGGCAACCTCAAATCCATCAGAAACAGCCAAATCAACACCGTTATCAACCAATCGCATGATCTTAGCGCAGCCATATCCTATTGCAGCGTGGACTACGCTAGCGACCTCGCTTATGTGAGGAAAGTGATTGAGGAAGAACTTCTTAAGGAGTTCAAGCGCGCCATCCCATCCATTAAGGGCGAACCAAAATACCTAGGCGTCAACACCCTTGAGGACAGTGGCATCCAATTGATGTTCCTTGCCAAATGCAACGAAGATGATCGTTTCTCCACTCAAAGAGCAATGAACGAGATTGCCATCACTGTCTTGACCAAACACGGCATCGAAATCCCATTCCCACAGGTTGTCGTTTCTCAAAGAAAAGGAAAATAAGCAGGATTTGTTGTTTGTTTTCAAAAAACACATAAGAAAGAGGCCCATTTTGCAGGGCCTCTTTAAACAGGAAGGAGATCCTTATTCGGTTATCTTGTTCGCAGCAATGACCTGGTCTTTAAGGTATTCTGGCACTTCTTCGTAGTTATAGAACTCACGGTTGAAATAGCCATTAGCCTGCGTCAAGGACTTAAGCTGAGTCGCATAGTCAACGATCTCGGCTTCAGGGACATAGGCTTCGATGACTTGCGAGCCATCTTCCTCTTCCATACCCTGGATTCTCGCACGTCTAGTCGAGAGGTCAGAGATGATGTTGCCAGTGTATTTCGGATCGCAGTTGACCTTGATCTTCATGATTGGCTCAAGGATGATTGGCTTGCACTTCTCATAAGCGGCTTTGAAAGCGAGGATAGCGGCCATACGGAAGGCTTGTTCGTTAGAGTCTACTGGATGGTATTTGCCATCGGTGAGAACGCCTTTAACTCCAATGACAGGGAAGCCAGCAAGAGGACCGCTTTGAAGGGCTTCATAGAAACCTTTCTCAACGGCAGGGAAGTAGTTCTTTGGAACGGCTCCACCGAAGACTTCCTCAGCGAAGGTGTTTTCTTTCGCTGGTTGGAAGCGCATCGTGACGACGCCATAGAAGCCGCTTCCGCCAGATTGTTTGACGTATCTTCCTTCAGCTTCGCCCGCCCCTTTGATGGACTCGCGGTAGACGACTTTCATCGGGCTTGTCTTAAGTTCGACTTTGTAGATGTCTTTGAGTTTCTGGATGACGAAGTCGACGTGGGAAGAGGAAACGCCGCCAAGAAGGAGCTGTTTGGTCTCGTTATTACGGACGACTTCAACGCACGGATCTTCAAGCTGGATCTTCTGAAGGGCTGGGCCGAGTTTGGCTTCATTAGCCTTGTTCGTAAGCTCAATGGCTTTGAAAAGAACCGCGGAAGGGTATTTGACTGGCTTATAGATGACGATGCTCTTAGGGTCAGAAAGAGTCAAAGTTGATTTAGCTCCGTCAAGTTTCGTGATAGCGCCGATATCGCCAGCATTGATTTCATTGACAGGTGTGAGGTCTTTGCCTTTGACACTGAAGAGGGCTGAGACTTTCTGGGTCTCGCCATTCATATAAACGTCATCGCCGATTTTAATGGTGCCGGAGTTGACTTTGATAAGAGAGATAGCACCTCTATAGTCATCGACCAAAGTCTTGAAGATATAGGCGGACATTGGGGCTTTGAGGTCTGTAGCTCTCTCGACTGGGTTACCTTTCTCATCCTGGGCTTCGATTGGTTTGAGGTCGAATGGGGATGGGAGGTATTCGATGAACATCTCAAGCATCGTCTGGATGCCGATATTTAGAGAAGCGCTTCCGACGAGGACTGGGGTGAGCTCGCCTTTGAGAACGCATTGACGGAGGGATTCATGGATCTCCTCAGGAGTGAATGTCTCTCCGGCGAAATATTTCTCTAACATCTCGTCGTTGGTTTTGGCGACTTCTTCGACAACAGCGGCGTGAAGCTCTTCAGCCTTAGCCATCTTGTCTTCATAGATTGGAGCGTCGACGCATTCCTTGCCATTATAAACACGGGCTTTCATGTCGACACAGTTGATGAAACCGTCGAAGTGGCTTTCTTTGCCTAATGGGTATCCAAATGGGATAGCGGTGTGACCAAGCTTTTCTCTGATCTCGGCAAGTCTTTCTTCGAAGTCGACGCCTTCCTTATCCATCTTGTTGAGATAGATGAGGGTTGGGATGCCTCTCTTCTTGAGTCTTTGCCAGTGTTTGACGGTTCCGACCTGGACACCGACTGAGGCGTCGATGACAAGGACCGCGCCTTTGATGATACGGGTAACGCCGATGATCTCGCCAACAAAGTCATCATTGCCTGGAAGATCAAGGAAGTTGAATTTGTAGTTTTTGTATTCGAGAGGGGCGATTGAGCATTGGAGGGACTGTTGTCTCTTTTGCTCTTCTGGGAGATAGTCAGAAACAGTGTTTTTCTTTTCGACTTCGCCTTTCTCAGGGATGCCTTTGCCAATGTAGAGGAGAGCCTCGACAAGCGAGGTCTTGCCGCTTCCTTGGTGGCCAAGGAAAGCGATGTTACGGATATTCTTTACTTCGTATGCCATAACCTACTCCCTAGATTCTAAAGAACTTAACGCTGTCGCCACGCTGGATGATTTGAATCTTGCCAGCGGTCACGAGTTTATTGAGGTGTTTGTCGATCGTTTCTTTTTGAACGGCGAAGAGAGCGTTCCTGACGACATGCTTGCCGATTGGGGTAGCGCTATCCTGAACGATCTTGAGGACTTTCTCTTCGGTGGTCATATCGAGGTTATTGATCTCGATGATGTATTCGAGTCTGCGGTAGGCCTGAAGGATGAGCTTGATGACAAATTCGCAGTATGGAGCGTAGTTATTCTGCTCATCTTCCCATCCGGCCGCGGATTCTTTGAAGACGGCGATATAGTCAGCAATCTGCTTCTCGACAAGGTAAGAGATGGCGTAATAGTCATCGACCTTGTATCCGAACTTCTTCAAGCAGAAGTGGAGGAGGAGTCTAGAAAGTCTGCCGTTCGCGTGCTGATAAGGGTGGATGCACATGAAGTCGAGGAGGAAGACAGCGGTAAGAAGGAGCTTGTTGACCTCTTCGTCCTCTGAGCACATGTTGAACTGATAGATGAGGGAATCGAGCAACTGATGTGCCTCTTCTGGAGCGGCAGGGGTGAAGATGCTATCGAACTTGCCATCTGGTTTGGCTTCCATGATGTAGTTCTGCTCTTTCTTAAGATGTCCGCCTAGCTCTGGGTTATAACCTTTATACATATAGTAATGAAGGTCACTGATGAACTTGATGTCCATTGGCTGGAACTTGTAGTTCTTGTTGATGAGATCAAGCGCTTCAGCGTAGCCAAGGACCATATGGGTCTGGAAGTTCGTGGCAGGCTTTCCTCTTACGAATAAGTCTTTCTCTTGCTGCGTAGAAATAAAAACATTGCCCACAGCACAGGAGGAGACTGCTCCAAACCTTCGGGCAATGTTACGCAAAAGCTCGACTTTCTCAAGTTTGTCAACGCCAGATGTTTTTCCTTTGTACATCTCGATTGAGTTAAGCATGTTGTTGATGCTCGGCGTTGACAAACTTAAAACAACGCCTTTTAGATCAAAGATTCTCATGGTTTATGCACCTCATTTGTGACTTCAATTTACTATAGGAAAATAACCTTTGCAAGCGCTTTCATGAGGGTTTTTAAACAAGCGAATAAAATAAAAAAGTCAATAGGTATTTTTGCTCGTTTTTGCAAAAGAAAGGGCTTTCAAACGCTAATGTAAGCGCTATTACGATAGTTCCAGTTTGTTTTGCTACGGTTTATATTCTTTTCGTTTTTCTTATTAATTTAATTAGGATTAACTTATTGTCTTCCATGTAGATAATATGCGCATAACCTGTTAACTAGTGACTGGAGGTATTAGCATGGCTAAAATAAGCACAAACATTTCCATTGATCCGAAGCTCAAAGAGAAATCGATTGCCTTGTTCTCTGAATTTGGTCTCGACCTATCGACGGCTATCTCTTTATTCCTTCAACAGTGCGTGCGTGAAAAGAGAATTCCTTTTGAAATCCGCCTTGAAGTGCCAAATGAAATCACCAAGGAGGCCTTGTCCGAATTTGAAGAAATGAAGAAAGACAAAGAGAAGTACAAGCGGAACGCCTCCTTCGATGAGATCACTGAAGAAACTCGTTAATTCAATCCGCCTTTTCTTTTTACATTCTTCCTCGCTAAAATAAGTTATATGGAAAAGAAACCTGATCTTTATCGCCTCAAGCGAACTCTTTCCGTTCTTGAGAAGAAGAACAAGAAATACGTCACCTTGGATATGCTTTCCAAGTGGGTAGGGGTATACCCTGATGTTTTGGCGGACGACCTCATCATGTTCGAGCCTTTCATTCTCATGGATTCCTCGATCAACATGAATGACCTCATCCCTGCCATCAAGGAATATCTTGAGAAGCTAGAGACCGTTAAGGAAAA
>JAILRR010000026.1 GCA_024698065.1 Bacilli bacterium | reverse complement strand
ACCTGCTTCCTACGAGGGATACATCACCCTCGTCTTCAGCCATTACAAGATGACGGTCACCCAATAATGAATCCTCCCATCAAGAAATCAAGCCGGGGCACCCCGGCTTTTTCTTTTGTCAAAACCACTGCTTTTATGGGTAAAGGATAAGGAAACTGCTAAAAGGATGAGGTTTTGACAATGCAAAATATCCAATTTCTATTTAATAGAGTGGGTATGGTCTATCTTTTCTTTTATATTGTAAAGTTTCTCTTTTCCGCATTCGTTAAAACAAGTGGATACAGTGAGGTCCAAACCCTCACTAAATAGAGAACACGCGCGAAAATAAATATTGAATTCTCATAGTCCCTCTATATAATTCGCTTATCCTGTGGCTACGCCAAAGAAAGGAGCACAACATGAAGAAAACCAATCTCTTACTCGCTCTTCTCTCCAGTACCTTGATCCTTGCCTCTTGCGGAGGAGAAGGAACCGAGAGCAAAGGGAACGAAAACGACACATCAAAGGCTGGCGATTCGAATGCAACGCCATCCGATTCTACCGATAACACCCCTGACACTTCCGTTGATACGAGAAGCAACACCGAGAAAGCTAAAGAACTTTTTGCCGAAATGGCTTTAGGCAAATCCTCCACCATCACCTATGCTGGCAACGAGGAAATCCAATACTATGGCGACAACAAAGGAATCATGACTTTCGACCTCACTGGTCAAGCTACGTATAACCAAGGCGTTGCCGTCGTCGCTAACTATGGCATCTATAGCGCCATCATGATGGAAGAAAGCGGAACCGAGGATTACTTCTTGTATCAGATTCTCACCCCAAACACCGCCTTGACTCTTGACGATCTTTATCTCACCACCAAAGATCTTGGCACTGCTGCTAAGAGCGCTGAATGGAAAGAATCTTCGAGAACCCACACAATCAGCACTGAGGACGCGACTTTCACCAACACTTTGCTTACCATCCTTGGTTATGATGATTATGTTAATGGCTATTCCGAGAAGAAAACCAGCTTCGTCGTTAACGAGGAAGGTTCGTCGCTCACCAATATGGCCATTGAGTTAAATGGCTCTTCCGATACGAGCAAATACAAAAACAACAACAAGATCGAAGGACTTAAGATTTCTGATGTTGGGAAAACCGTCAACCTCGATTTTGAAGTTATCATCACGAACCCATCAATCGCTCCAAGAAGCGCATGGACAAAGGAAGAAACGGATATATTTGGAGAGCTTTATACGAACTTCACAATTCCATTCCCAGGAACCGGTTCTTACGCCATCAATACAAGCCTCACTCAAAATGGTGGCTTCATGTATGAAGATCTTGGATGCGGCAACATCGTTAACGCTTACAAGACCAAACTTGAAACTGCTGGATTTACCCTTGACGATGAAACAACCAATGCCACCAATGGCATCTATGGCTATGCCAAAACCTTGGTCCCAGCTACGGCAAGTGTCGGTCCACTCATGGCCTACGTCCAATTCGCTTGGATGAATAGCAATGCCACTGCAACCGTCTATCCTAATGGCAGATTCATTCTCCTCCTCACCGTCGTTCAAGAAGAAATCACGATCACGCTTGACGCTTTGATGACCACTCTTGGTGGATACACTCTCGATACCAACGGAAACACTTGGTGGCCTTCAATGACTATTCAAGGATGCACTAAGGCGACCTTCAGTGACGTCACATCCAGCTATCAAGGCTACGATCTCGTCACCACTTCGAAACTCTATTTTGCCACTGAAGCCGAGGCTATTGCCGCTGTTCAGACAATCAATGGACAACTTTCCAAAAACGGATATACCAGCGCTTACCTCAGCTATTATGGCTGCATGACGCTTGAGGTTACCGAAGACTATTACGAATATGAAACCGTAGATATCTACGCCAAAGTCGCTTATGACGATCAAGGCAATTATCTCGGATACATCACCCTCATCATTCGCAAATACGTCGAATACGACGACTACTATTGATAATCTAAACGCACAAAGAAAGCCGACAGTTTGTCGGCTTTTTTCTTTGTCTTCCCTCTTCCTAAAAAGGCAATGGAGAGGTTATGGAATCGGGAAGGCTTAAAGAAGTTTTTGCCCCATGCACAAAGGGCCGTTGAGAGGAAGGACTATCACCTCTCACTTTCTATATAGAGGGAAAAATTAAATTTTTCGCAATTTTCTGAAAGTTTCTTAGGAAGCGCTTTCAGGTAGTTAAAATATTTTATGGTTGTACAATGTTTTAGTCAGAAGGAAGAACTATGGAAAAACTAATTCTCACCGAAGTGGAAGTCGAGGCTATTTGCAAACGCCTTGCCGATGAAATGGACAAGCAAATGGACAAAGATGAAAGCAACCTCCCTGTTTTGCTTGGCATCATGAACGGCGCCCTTCCGTTCATGTATCAGCTCGTCAAGAGCATCAAACATCCAAACGAGATCGACACCATGCAGGTTTCGAGCTATAACGGAACTGCCTCAACCGGTGAGCTTATCATCAAAAAGAAACCAGACCGCATCCTTGAAGGAAAGGATGTCTACATCATCGAAGATATCATCGATACCGGCCTTACTATGCACTTACTTCGTAAGTACATAATGGAAACATATCACCCACGTCACCTCTATGTCGTCATCATGGTCAAGAGACAGGTCGACAAACCTCATTATCAGGAAGTCGCTGACTTCACCGGCGTCGTCCTTGAGGAGCAGCGTTACATCGTCGGATACGGTTTCGATTATTATGGAATCGGACGTTGCCTTCCATACGTCTTCGTCCCATCTCAGGATGACTTTGACAAGTGGGACGCCATACTTGCAAAAGACAACCCAGATTACAAAAACAAGAAGAAATAAACTTCTTCTAAAAAATCAAAATATCCCCTACAAATCGTAGGGGATTTTTGTTCATTTCATAGCAAAACTCGCTATTTCAGACTTAAAAGAAAAGGCCCTGCAAAACAAGGCCTAATATCTATTTTATCCGTGGATATGGACACTGAACTCGAAGGCGCGGAGAAGCTGGATGAGAGTGAGATCGGCAAGGTGCTTGGTGGCATTGAGATTGACGCTGAACTCGTATTTTTTCTCAGCTCCATGGAGGTCTTCAAGATCGAAGACGAAGCGAAGATGATGCTTGTTGAAGAAGTCAATTTCGGTTTTAAGATAGACGGTGCTCTTGGAGGTGTTTATCTCTTCAAGATTTCCAAGGATCTCAAGTTTCTTTTTGTTGAGATTCATCGCATCTTTCCAGGAGAAATAGCCACGGAATTTCAACCATTCATCGAGGCTCATCTGCCAGAAGAGATCGTGTCCGATCGCCTGATCGAGGACATCGATGATGTTGTGCTTCTCGTACTTGTTTTTGACGATAAGATGAACGAGGTCATCCATCCACTCCTTAACCTGTTCTTGGTCGTAGGCTAAAGACTCTTTCGACTTTAATTCAACAGTGATATTTTCTTTCATGTTTAGCTCCTTGACTAATTGTAACTATTTTTAGTAGCAAAAAACTAGAGATTTGCTTATGTTTTTGTCGATTTCTAATTACTGAAATCCCTGAAAATCTCTGAAAATTTTGAAAATTAAATAGCGGTTTTTCTTTAAAAATTCCCAAATGTAAGCGGTTTCATCGAGTGAAAGCGAAACACATCAAAAATAATTATTTCCTTTTTCGCGAGAGCGTGTATTATGCGAGCAAGGGATTAGTCCCTATTCACGAAAAGGAGGTTACCTATGAAAGATTTCGAAAGATTCAAGAGGAAGGTACTTCGTGAACACATCATCAAATCCGCATTAGTGGGTTTGGGGATCGGTCTATTGGCCGCCGCATTAGCACTCGTCATCTCATTCTTGACGAACCCAGACGCGGCCTTAGTGATCGGCATCATCGTCGGCGTTTCATTCGCCGGTGCTGGTGGCTATTACTACTGGTTCAAGACCAAACCAACCGACAAGAAGATCGCTCTTCGCCTCGACAAGAAACTTGGTTTGCATGAGAAATGCGCAACCATGATCGAGTTCCAGGAAAAAGAAGGTCTCTTGCTCTCCAAGCAGCGTGAAGACGCTACCACCACTTTGGCTGAAAAACCAACCAAAGCCCTCAAGTTCAGCGTCGGCATCTGGGTAGTTCCGGCCCTTGCCATTGCCAGCGCATTCTTCACCGCGTCCTTCTTCACTCCGAAGAACGCGAACAGCCAAGGCGATTCCTTAGTCGACAGTTCCGGATTCGATTGGGATGGCGCCACTTCTTCAATCGCTGACAACATCAAGAGTGAAATCAATAACAGCGATATCAATTCCGCACTTCAATCAGCCCTCAATTCCGTCATCGAAGAGCTTCAGAGCCAACTCCAAGGCAACAGCAACGTCGATGAAAGAGGCTCAATGGTCGATGATGCCAAATCACAAATCGATGACATCATTGACGACTTCACTTCCAAAGAGGAGATTGGCAAAGCCCTCAAGACCGAGCCAGATCAGCACCTCAAGGATCAAGGTCAGCACCTCATTGATGGCAATATCCAAGGCCTCCGTCAGGATTTCCAAGACCTCTTCGATTATCTTAGCCAGTTGGATGGCCAAGACCTCAGAGATTACGCAGGCCAACTCGCCGACCAAATCGACGAAGCCCTTGAGAAGGCCAACGCCGCTGGTGTCAGCGAAGACGACCCTCTCTACCAAACCTATAAAGAACTCGCCAATAGATTAAGAAGCATTGAAGAAATGCCAACTGATCCACAGCAAGGCGATTCTGGCGAACAGCAATCTGGCAACCAGAACTACGACAGCAAAGCCAAAGAGATGGCTGAATCCGCTGCCGCTGAGGCTGCTAGCAAAGCTGCTTCGAACGTCAACGAGCAGAACGAGAACGAACAAATGGCATCCGCTATCAAATCGATGATGGATTCCATGGTCAACCCTCAACCAGGCAGCGAATCAAGCGGTTCCGGAGAGGGATCTGGTCAAGCAGGACAAACCGAAGGTTCTGGATCTGGCTCAGGCTCAGGTCAAGGACAGGGTTCAGGTTCCGGTTCGGGATCAGGCTCTGGCCAAGGTCAGGGATCCGGCTCTGGTTCGGGTTCCGGTTCGGGACAGGGATCAGGCGAAGGATCTGGTGAAGGTTCCGGTTCTGGTCAAGGCTCTGGCGAAGGTTCCGGCCAAGGCTCAGGACAAGGTTCTGGCTCTGGCGAAGGTTCTGGAGCTGGTCAAGGCCAAGGAGGCTATGATCCGACAACCGATATCATTTATACCGGAGATGACACTGTCCAATATGGCAGCGTAATCAATAGTTACAACGGCGGCTTCGCAGACGACAACGCCAACGGCGATGACGAAGACGGCGACGCAGCCGATGACTACTTCAACAATCTCTTTGGTTCAGATGGACAAGGCGGAGGAAAATAATCCCCCGCTTTCTCCAAGTTTAAGGAAGGTTTCTATTTCAATAGATATAAAACAAAGGGCCTGCGCCTAGCGTGGGCCCATCAAAAAGGAGTATTAACAAACAATGGAAGAAAAAGAGCAAATGATTCAGGAATTCAGTGAATCAGTCGCAAAAATCAAAGCCGAGCTTCATAAGGACATCATCGGTCAGGAAGAAGTCCTTGATGACGTTGTCATCGCCATCATCGCTGGTGGTAACGTCCTTCTCGAAGGTGTCCCAGGCACTGGTAAAACCCGTCTTGTCCGTTCTTTAGGCCAGACCCTTGATTTACCATTCAGCCGTATTCAGTTCACCCCTGACCTTATGCCTAACGACGTCACCGGTACCAATATCATCAGAAAGGATGATGACGGCAACTTAACCACCCACTTCCAAAAGGGTCCTATCTTCGCCCAGATCATCCTCGCCGACGAAATCAACCGTGCTACCCCAAAGACCCAGTCCGCTCTTCTCGAGGTCATGCAGGAGCACAAGACCACCGTCGCTGGCAAAACCTACGTCATGCAAGAACCATACTTTGTTCTCGCTACCCAGAACCCAATTGAGCAAGATGGTACTTACCCACTTCCAGAAGCTCAGATGGACCGTTTCATGTTCAAAGTCGCCATGGACTTCCCAACTGTCCAGGAACTTGGTGACATCGTCAACTTAACCCAGCATTCTCAGGCTGAGAACGCCACCAAAGTCGTCGATGGCCCACAGATCATGAAGATGCGTGCCCTTGCCCAGGATGTTCCATGCATCCAGGAAGTCATCGACTACGCCATGACTTTGGTTCACAACACCCACCCAGAATTCGACGAGACCTCTGAGGTCACCAAGAAATACATCCGTTATGGCTGCTCCCCACGTGCTGGCCAGGCTTTAATCACCGGTGCCAAAATCCGTGCTTTAATCCATGGCAACTATAACGTTTCTTTCGATGATATCGATGCCTTGGCTTTCCCAGTCCTCCGTCACCGTATCAAAATCAACTACAACGCTATCAACGAAGGCCTTTCGATCGACAAGGTCATCGAGCTTCTCATCAAGGAAAACCGTAAGAATCGGTAGTTAATATGCAATCGGTTATCGACGAAAGCTTTTTCCAACAACTTGAGCTATTCTCACTAGCGGTTAAGGATAATGTCGCTGGTCTTTTCGGCGGCAATCATAAATCGAAAAAGTTTGGTTCAAGCAGTGAATTCGCCGACT
>JAILRR010000048.1 GCA_024698065.1 Bacilli bacterium | reverse complement strand
CCTCTTTTTCGGTTTGGTCCAGTTTTACTTCAAAGAAGTAATATTCAGTCTCATATCTCTTCTTAATGCCGAGTTTGTTTTTGACTTCTCTATCGAATTCGGTTCTTTCTGTCAGCTTATCGAGCTTTGAGACCGAAGACTCAAAACCGTCGAAGCTAACTTTTACGGTCTTTCAATTACTGTCGAGGCTGATTTCAAGACCAGAGAATAGTTCTAATCCACTGATCTTCTCTCTAGTGAAAGGATAGTCATCCGGCAACCTTTGGCTAAAAATGCACGAAGAAAGAAGCGTCGAAAAAGAAGAGACGAATGTTAGTAACCGGGCCTTATTCGTAAGAATATGATACGACACATCGAAAAGAAAAAGGTAGGTTTCCCTACCCGGTTTCTTAAAAATAGAAGATATCCTCGAACTTCTTATCGAGAGCGACGCATAAGAGGAGAGCGAGTTTCGCCGTCGGTTGATATTGCCCTGTCTCGATGGAGCTGATGGTGTTTCTGCTCACGCCGACAAGGTCAGCTAGGCCACTTTGGGAAAGGCCCTTCTCCTTCCTTAGATTTGCGACATTATTGTGTAGAATCAATGAATCGTCCATGGCTTACATCTTCCCGAGGAGTTGAAGGATCCAAAGCGTCAAGAACAGCATAGATCCCAGTATGTAGATGATACTAATGACTAATTCATGTCTCTTTCTCAAGCGGACGTATTTATAAATGAAAGCGACCACGAGCATGACCATAAGCCCACCTAAGACAAAATATTTGAAGGTTCCGGTGATAGCGTAGTCAACGATTAGAAGGGCAACGATAAAGAGTCCTCCTACCGTGAAAGCGAGGTTCGTCGCTTTGTTTGTGATGTCAAGTTCGGCTAAATCCTTGCCTTTGTTCTCTTTTTTGGCTTTCATCAATATCTCTTCTTTTTCCATATGATGTCCTCCTTTTGCCAAGTCAACTTGGTAACAACACTATAATTCTTGCCAAGCATACTTGTCAACATATTGGAAAGAGTTTTTGCTTCTCATAAAGAAAAAGGCGAGTTAACTCGCCTTTAAATCTTCGACTTCAAGCGGTTTAGAAACATCTTTTCGCTCTAGCGTGATAACAAGCCTGAGGATCTTTGTTCTTCTCGCAATGGTAGCAAAGCTCATTCTGGATGAAAGAACCCCCGAAATACTCATCCATATTCTGAACCGTCGTCTTAGCGATGTTATCGAGTGCCTCGTGGGTGAGATAGGCTTGGTGAGAGGTGATGATGACGTTCGGGAGTTGAATGAGCAAAGAAAGAACGTCGTCATTGATGATCTTTAGGGAATTGTCTTTATAGAAGAGATTAGCTTCTTCTTCATAGACATCGAGGCCCACTGCTCCGACCTTCTTTTCCTTGAGCCCTTCAAGAAGGGCTTTCGAATCGATTAGGCCTCCGCGAGAAGTGTTGATGATGAAAACGCCTTTCTTCATCTTCTCGATGGCCTTCTTGTCGATCATGTGCCTATTTGCCTCAATCAATGGGCAATGAAGGGAAATGACATCGCTTCTTGTGTAAAGGTCATCCAAGGAAACGTATTCATAATCAGAATCTTTCACTGGGTATGGGTCATAGCAGATGACATGCATCCCAAAGCCTTTAGCGATATCGATGAAGACACGGCCGATTTTGCCAGTGCCAATGACACCGACGGTTTTCTCATGGAGGTCAAAGCCAGTAAGTCCATCGAGATTGAAATTGAAATCCCTTGAGCGGATATAGGCTTTATGAATGTGCCTGTTGAGGGAAAGAAGCAAGGCAAAGGCATGTTCCGCGATAGCGTAAGGTGAATACGCGGGAACCCTCACGACATGGATCTTGTTCTTATATGCGGCAGCAAGATCGACGTTGTTATAGCCGGCGCATCTAAGGAAGACGGCATGGATGCCAAATTCAGATAGTTTATCGAGCACGTCTTTGCTTAGGTCGTCATTGACGAAGCACATGACGGCGTCGAAGCCTTTGGCGAGAATGACTGTATGTAAGGAAAGCTTGTCTTTGAAGAAGGCAAACTCATATTGTTTGAGATATGGGGCGAAGGATGATTCGTCATATTTTTTGGAATCGAATACTGCAATTCTTTTCATAGTTTTTTCCTCCGGTCATATTTTATATGAATCGTCTTTCTTTTTGTTGTTAGACGCTAAAAAACCGTCTCCCAGTTTGAGAGACGGTCATGGTGTTTGATTAGTTGGCTTTCACCGTTTTGGTTTCCTCTTTCTCCTTCTCTCTCTTTTTCTTGATGACGAAGATCAAGCGGCTCCTGAATTACTGGCTCGGTAAAGACTTTCTGGCTTGTTCCGATTCCGCCCAAACATAAAAGGGCGGTGAGTGACAATGTTGGCTTTTTCATATGGCACCTCCGTAGTCACAAAAACTATACGTTTCTGCAAGCAAAAAAGTGCCACGCATTCGAAACACTTGTATATCTTTTAGATAAATATACAAAAAAAATGAGCGGTATTTTCGCTCATTGATTTTGTGAAGTAATGGGGCGGAATAGGAGATTTGAACTCCCGAATGACCGGTTCACAGCCGGTTGTGTTAGACCACTTCACCAATTCCGCCGTGCCGTATTAGTTTAGCCACATTGCTTATCCTTAGCAAGGACGAAATTCACTGACTTTTGGATAATCTTTTGAGTTAAGGGAAAAGAGGCATTTATCCGCCTAGTTAGACTCACCCTCTTTAAAAAGAGAAGGAAAAAGAGCAAAATATAGCCCCATGGTTATTAGAGACAGACTCATTGCCCTTATTTATCGTATTGTCATCTTCAGCCTCGGCCTATGGACTGTCGTCGTCCAGTTCGCCACAAACGCCGTCAATAATTTTTGGGGTGGCTTTGGCAATTACGCGACGATTGTCACCATTTTCGCGCTTGTCATCATTTTGGCCGAGATCATCGCTAATGCCATTGGCATGAAGGAAAAGAGGAATACAATCGCCCCTGGCGTCGTCCCATTCCTTTTCCATGGCGCGCTCGTCTTGCTCGCTTCATTGGCCGTTACCCACCCATTCTATTGTTATTTCTCCATGATCGATTACATGAAGGCGGATACCTTCCTCTATTCGTTCCTCTCTTTCATCGCCTTCCCTCTCGCCATCGTCCTTGATTGGATTCTCTTTGGCGAAAAAGGCACGGTGAAATGGTCTTATGGGATGTTCCCGCTCTTCATTCCGATTTTCTATTTCCTTTTCTCGCTTATGAGAAAGCTCCTCGTGAGTGGATCCACTTATTCCACTCTCGTCTTTGATCCAAACACCTTCCTCATGTCTTCTTATCTTCCTGACGCTTTCTCGGCAGGAAATGGCTGGGCAGGCGTTTTCATCTCCATCCTCACTCTCTTCGGAATTATTGTCTTGATGGATTTTACCATCATCCTCGTCAACAACCTTTTAGCGAGAAGGTACACGCGCGAAACCGGCTATTAAGCTTTCGCCGTCACAAATCTTGCGGTCCTCGAAATGAGGGCCATTTTCTTTTCGTCTAAGAGAATGATGTCCTCCAAGGAAAGCTGTTTCTTGAAAGAAAGGACAAGACAAGCCTTTTTGAAAGAGGAATTGTTGACGATATATTCCTTGATGTAATAGAGCTTCTTGTTCGTAGTGTCGATGCCGACATAGAGAGGATTCTTCATGATATGCGCGGATTCCTCCACTTTCTTTAGGTAGCCACTAGGCCACCTTGAAGCGAATTCCCTTAATTTGTCCTCGCTGATGTAACAGAAGATGTTCTCTCCGAAGTCGTAGCCAAGAGCCTTCTCCACTTTGATGTTGATGCGACCGATTCTCACAGGATCTTTATCCATAAATATGCCTCCTACTTTCATATAGAGAGGAAGAGGCTAATTTTTCGGAAAAATGTCGCTATAATTGAGGCGTGGAAAAATATAACAAGAAAAACGATACCTCTTACGCCTTAGGGACAACTCTCACTATTGAGATGCTTAAACGCAAAAAATCCGTGGCAAAACGCATATATATCAACCCAAAGCAAAAAAGGGATGAGACTTATGACAAGCTCGTTTCTTTGGCAAGAGAAGCAAAGATACCTGTCATCATCAACAACGAGAAGATTTTCAACGTCCTTTCTGACAAGGAGAATGTCATGGCGATTGGAGAATTCGCTAAATTCGAATCAAAACTCGATGAGAAGAAGAACCATTTGGTTCTTGTTAACCCGTCAAATATGGGCAACCTTGGAACGATTCTGAGGTCAGGTGCCGCTTTCGAAATCGGAGGTGTAGCCATCATCAAACCAGCTGCCGATTGCTTCGACCCTAAGTGCGTCCGTTCTTCAATGGGAGCGATCTTCTCACTTCCTTTCCGTTATTACGCGTCCTTCGAGGAATATGAGAAAGAATTCCCTAACCACCACCTCTATCCTTTCATGCTTCAGGCCAAGACAGAACTTAGAGAGGCCAAAAAGAAGGAGCCATATTCGCTTGTCTTTGGTAACGAAGCGACTGGGCTTCCAGAGGAATATCTAAAAAAGGGCGATCCTTTGATCATCGCCCAATCTAGTGAAATTGATTCGCTTAACCTCGATAACGCCGTATCGATTGGCCTCTATCACTTCAAAAACAATTAATCGATATTCTTGAGATTGAGATATCTGTGCCAGAGGACCGCTAAGGAAGAAGCCATATTGACGTCTTCGATGACGACGTCTCCCGGGACATTGACATGAATCGGAGCGAAGTTCCAAATGGCTCTGGCTCCTGCTTTAACCGCGAAATCGGTGACGTTTTGAGCGACATTGGCTGGCACTGTAAGAATGATGATGTTGGCCTTATATTCCTTAATGGAGCGAGAAAGCTCTTCCATCGCAAGGATTGGTTTTTCGTTCACTAAGCTTCCGATTTTCTCTTTGTCAGAATCAAAGCCTGCGACGATTTTGATTCCCATCTCTTCGAAGAAAGGATAATTCATCAAAGCGTTTCCTAAATGTCCGACGCCGATAAGGAGGGCATTAGCCTGGGAACTATAGCCAAGGAAGTTCTCAAGGGTTTCGATGAGCTTGTCGATGTTTCTACCTTTTTTAGGACGTCCCGCTTCATTGGAGACAAGCTGGAGATCTTTTCTGATCTGCTCTTCGCTATAGCCAAGCTCTTTGGCGATGAGAGGAGAAGAAACGGAGGTATGCCCCTGCTCTTTGAGTTGGCGGAGGTACTTGAGATAAATAGGATATCTTTGGAGTTGGTTCTTCGAATACTTTTTCATAATTGTTTACCGATTTACCGATTATACGAGGCCTTTATTATAAAGGCAACAAAAAAATCACCGATTTACCGATTCGGTGATTCTTTGTTTTATTTGCAATAATCAGGAAGCTCTTTGACGATGCCTTGTTTGAGGAGTTTCTTGAAAATCTTCGTAGTGACTTTCTTGTCGATCTTGCGAGGGTATAATGTGGCAAAATCCTCGCCCTTATTGATATCTTCCACTGCCGCGTTAAGCATTTCTTCCATCGCGTCTACCATGCGAGGAAGGGCGAATTGCTTAGAAAAATCAAGATAGAGATGAGAGAGGTTCTTCTTCTCCTGACGGTTTTCATACATGAACTCGATGCGTTTGCAAAGGCTATCGGAATCGCCTGCTTTGAAGACGCATTCTTTGTCGTTTAAAGAGAAGGATTTGGTCGCCGATTCGTCACTGTCACTCACGATTGGGACGGCACCGCACGCAAAGGCTTCGATGCAGGAAATGCCTTCGATTTCGTATGTGCTCGCGTGGACATAGAGGTCGGTGTAATTAAGGACTTCACGGAGCTCTTCTTGCTTGCAGAATTTGATGATAAGCGGATTGGCGAGTTTGACTTTCTTAGCGAGTTTCTCGAGCTTCTTCTTATTCTGGCCAGCACCGCAAAGGATGATTTGGATATATTCGTTGAAACGCGATTTGGCGACCGCTTTGACGATGAGATCCTGCCTCTTCTCAGGAGCAAGCCTACCAACCATCGTGACGACGAATTTCCCCTGGAGCTCCTCAGGTTTAGAAACCTCGATAGGATGGAAGAAATCAGAAACGCCATTGGAGATGACGTGATAAACGTTTCTCTCGTACCCATGGTTTTTAAGGGTTGTGGCAATCATCTCTGATGGGCAATGGATGCGTTTGGTTTTCCTATAGATATATTTGTAGAACTCTTTGTAGAGGATATTGTTTGGCCATGCTTTGGTCCCACATCCCAAAGCCGATGTGATGTTCTGAGGCTGCATATGGAAAGCACCAGTGACCGGCTTATGCAAGGCATTAGCGATCAACCTGGCCGTATTGGCTAATTTGAATGGGAGGAAGAAATGGACGATGTCACACCACTCAACCGCTTTATAGATGATGTCGTAATCGATATGAGCGAAGTTAAATCCTTCTTTTTCGATAAGAGGTTGGAAAAGAGGGAAATGAAAATTTCTTAAACCGATATAATTATGGTCTTTTTCGGTGTTTTTATCACCGACACCGAGGATTTTGACTTCATGCCCACGCTTACGGAGTTCTTCGGCGAACCTAACGCACGTCGCACTTGTGCCGTTAGTCATCTTGTTCGCACACTCTAAGACAAATAGGACTTTCATAAGGGTTATGCTACTACTTTTTGTTCAAGAATAATAGGCTTGTTCTTTTAGAACAGCGCTTCAAGAAAAAGAAAAAGCCCTATTTTTGCAGGGGCTTTTGCGATTTTTGCGCTTCTTTTCAGAGCTTTTACTCTAGTTCGTCATCCATGACGACCGAACGTCCGCACTTAGGGCAACGCTGAACAGTTCCTTTGTAATAGGTGGCTCCGCAGTGCTTGCACTTCTTCATGGCAATGGATTCGGGATTCTCGACCTTTTGGGCGGTCGCATAGTTCTTTGAATTGATGTGGCCAGCGATCGTTGTGGCTACGATGATGCCGACGATGATTTCCCAAACGACGGTGAAGGCCACCATTTCTGGATCGATGTAGAAACTGGTTTTAAGCAAGTCAGGAAGAATGTCATTGAAGGCATAGATGAAGGAATCGCCGACGCTCTTCCCCTCTTCTTCTAAGGCGTTATAGAGATTGCCATTGAATCTTTCGGTGACGTTTGGAAAAAGGATGACATCGGTCTCATCGCCTTGCATGTCTTCGAAAGCGAAGTGGCCTTTTTTCGTTCCTTCGTCGCTAGCGTAGACGATAAGCCAATGCTTTTCGTCTTTAAAGGACTCAACGTATGCTTTGTAGGCATAATCCTCAAGGGTGTACTTTGCATCCGGATAAATAAGAGAAGCCCAAAAATTCATCTCATTCCATTCGTTATTGGTGATGGTCTTAATGGATGGGGTTATGCCAGAAACTTTTTGGAATTCATCAAAGATGGAGAGAAGCTCAGTCTCTTCGCTTTCCCTTAAGATATTTGTGGTGTCATCAATCGTTGGAACCGCACCATAAGCGGCATCGATTTTCTTTGGGCTCTTGATGCCGGTAGCCAACATGATGGCGATAGGAGCAATGACAAAAATGCCTAACAAAACATAGGTGAATGCGTTCGCCTTAGGCATCTTTGTGATGTCTACGGAACTATAAACCAAATGTGGGACTCCACGGCTTGTGTAATAAAGCCAAGCTGTGCTTCCAGGGAAACGGGTACGAGAGACCATCAAGCCACTACGAGCGCCACCGCGCCCATAATGATGGCCACTGAAGCCGCCTCCGTGAAAACCTCCGCCATGGAAGCCTCCTCCTGATGAATGTGGCATAAGTGTTTTAGTTGATTCTTTTTGTTGCTAGCCAGCCTAAAGCCGACTTAAGAAGATTATAAATCTTACGAAAGATTTTGGAACGCATTATCGCGTTTTTGGAAGACTTTCTTCAATCTAGTTTGTTTTACTATATTTTGTAGTTGTCCCCACGCGTGCGAACGGATAAAATTGTCTTATGTTTTTGACCGTTATCCACGGGTTAGTCTCTCTTAGCATCAGCGCTTGGTTTGGCTATCTCTTCTATACAAACCTCGGTCCATGGTTCGCTTTGATCGCCATCCCTTTGACCGTACCGATCTTTTATCTTCTCTATCTCCTTCTTTTGACCATTCTTTTCCTTTACGCGATGCTCATCAAGAACAGAAAAGCCCCTGATCACCCTAGCAGGTTCTATCTTTGGCTCGTCCGTCAAAACGACTTCCTCCTCATGAGCGTGCTCCGCGTCAAGATCATCATGCGTGGAAAAGAGCTTCTCCCAAAGAGACAACGTTTCCTTATCGTCACGAACCACCGCTCAAACTTCGACCAGATGGTCATGATCAAGGCCCTCAAAGAAAAGCCGATGGTCTACATCTCCAAACCTGACAACTTCAAAATGCCGATCGCTGGCCCATTCATCAAAGCCGCCGGTTTCATCCCGATTGATAGGGAAAACGCCGTCGAAGGCATCAAGAGCATCTACAAGGCCATCGACCTCATCAAAGAAGACAAGGCCTCCATCGCCATTTCCCCAGAAGGAACGAGAAACAAAAGCGATGATCTTCTTCTCCCCTTTCATCCAGGTTCATTCCAAACCGCCGTCCAAAGCGGTGCACCGATCGTCATTGCTTCTTTGAATGGCACTTCCCAAATCCATAAGAGGACTCCTTGGAGAAAGACAAAAGTCTATTTCAACATCCTTAAGACCATCTACCCTGAGGAATATAAAGGCATGTCCACGGTCGATTTGGCCAAATTATCCATGAACCTAATAACAGAAAAGCTTAATGAGGAGGGTTTGATTCTATGAAAAACTATTTGCTTTTCAATCCTTTCGCCGACGGCGGAAAAGGAAAAGAGAACGCCGAGGCGCTTCTTCCAGAAATCGGAAAACGCTTCAAAGAGCCTACGACTTTGTCGATGGTCGATCTCGATGCCGAGAAATTCATCAAAGGCTTAGAGAAAGACGATAACGTCGTCATGCTCGGAGGAGATGGCACTCTCAACCACTTCATCAATAGAGTTGATGTCGAGAATCTTCCATGCAACTTCTATCTTTACCCAAGTGGAACCGGAAACGACTTCCTTAATGACATCAAAGAGGGCGACAAGGAGAATGAGCCATATTATCTCCTTAACCCATACCTCAAAGGTCTCCCAGTTGTTGAGATCGAAGGAGAGAAGCACCGCTTCATCAATGGCATCGGATACGGTATCGATGGACAGTGCTGCGTCGTCGCCGAAGAAAAGAAAAAGAAAGGCGAGAAAGTCGACTATGCCAAAATCACCATTGGCCTTCTCTTCAAAGGATTCACCCCAAGAAACGCCACAATCAAAGTCGATGATGGAGAAGAAATCCACCTTAAGAAAGTCTACATCTGCAGCACCATGCATGGCCGTTACTATGGCGGAGGGATGAATGTCGCCCCAGAGCAGAAACGTAACTCAGGCATCCTTACCCTTGCCACCATCTTCGGCAAAGGAAAGCTTGGAACGTTGATGCTCTTCCCAACTCTCTTCAAAGGCACTCACGTGAAGAAATACCCAAAGAACGTCAAGATCATCCCTGGCAAACGCTTTGAGGTTTCTTATGATGTCCCATGCGCTCTCCAAATCGATGGTGAGGTCGTTGAGAACGTCAAGAAGTTCACCGCTTATATCCCTGAATAAGAGATGAAAAAATCGAAATAGCCTCGCAAAACGAGGCTTTTTCTTTTTGAAAAGAAGGCTTCCCCAAAGCATATTCCGAGTAAAAATAGCCCAAAACGCTAAAATGTTGGTATAAGAGGACGGAAATATGTGCGGAAAACCATTTAATTGTTTATTATTTCCTGTATAGAGAAATAAAGGACGATTGCCATGCCTGCAGATACATCCAATTACTACAAAACGATTAGAAAAACTTGTTTGACAGCGAATACCGTCTACCTCGTCATTCGCCTCTTTTATCTCGTCCTTTTCCTTATCGCTAAATTCTATATCCTCGCTATCGTCGACGGGGTGAGCGTTCTCCTTTATTCATTTTTCTATTTCGTCATTAAAAAGAGGAAGTATTACATCTACGCATTGCTTTGCGGCAATGAGTTCTTTGCCTTCATCATCACGACCACGGTCATGCTTGGCTTCGGAAGCGCCTTCCCCTTCTATCTAATCGGGCTATGCATCGTTTCCTTCTTCACCACCTATTTCCAAAAGGTCAAGAACTTCAAAGGGTCGATCCTTTGGGTCTTCATATGCGTGACCATTTTCCTTACCACCTATCTCATCACCGAATTCAATGAGCCTTATTACCAGATTGAGAAATGGCTTGAGAGGACTTTATTCATCACCCACTCAATCATCGTCTTCACCTTCGTCTGCGTTTATATGCTCGTCTTCGTGAGATATGCGACAAAGCTTGAGAATAAAATCATGAATGAATCGCGCACCGACGAATTGACCCAAATCAATAACCGCTACGCCCTCTATGATTATCTCGGAGCAGAAAAGGATAAATCCTCACTTACTCTCGCTTTATTCGATATTGATGACTTCAAGAGTATTAATGACACCTTCGGCCACGTCACTGGCGATATGATCCTAAAAAGGATGGCGGGAGTCGCCACTGATGTCTTAGAAGAATCATTTGTGTGCCGTTACGGCGGAGAAGAATTCATCATCGTCATCAAAGGTGAGAAAGAAGATGTCAGAGACAAACTCGAAGAGCTTCGCAAAGCCATCGCCAAAGAGGTCTTCGAATACAAGGATGCCAAAATCAGCATCACCATCACGATCGGTGCAGTCGCATATTCCGATGAGATGCCTACCGAAAGATGGCTAGAACTCGCTGACGAGAAGATGTATTCAGGCAAAAAACAAGGCAAAAATAGGCTTGTTTTTTAATATCAAGAATAGATTGGCAAATTAAACCGAACTCTGTTTAGTTGGCAGGGTAAAAAAACCTCTAAGCGCATACCGTTCATTTTGATAGGGTTTTAAAGGCGTATCAGTCGCTCACTTTGTTTTTTTGTATTGCCGATGTATCTAAGAGCGTCATGTTTTCGCCAAACACATTCGAACCATAAACATCAAACGTAAGAGTTATCCGGTCTATTTCAAAAGAGTATTTTCCTTCGGCAACCTTCTCTTCATCGTTCATTATCTTGAATTGTCCATCTTCAAGATAAAAGAATTCCATCTCGACAGTTTCGTATGTGAAGATTGCCTTCCCTGTATAAGGCGTTTCATCAACGTTACAGATTTCCGCCTTGATGTCTTGTGCCCACCAGTGATCCAACACGCAGTATTTTGCGTCAAGAAATTCATTTTCAAGAAGCGGCCTTTTGCTGAGGGTGATCAATGATCCATCTTTGAAATATGGATCGTCTACGCCATCTGACCATTGGACAGTAAAAACGGCCGAATCATCGGCTTTTGCCTCTTTGAATTCGAGCCCGAAAAAGCCATGAGACAAGCCAAGAATGCTTTCTTCGAGTTTGAAATGCATTCCAACACCACTCCAATTATCACTACTAAAGGTAGCGGTAGCTTTCTTCTCCTCTCCGTTTACCAAAAGCCTAGCAAAACCCGAATCGCAACATGGACCCTGAACATTGACAGTAAGTTTGCCTTCTTCATCCGCCCACAAGACATTTTCCTCAAACATCTTTTTGAATGGAGAATCTTTCTCAAAATGCACGGTGCAAGACGCAAAGAGGGGAACCATCGTAAAAAGAACCATCAAAGGCAATGTTGTCGTTCTTTTACTAACCGATGACATAATACGCAATCATTCCTTTCTCCGCCATTGATCCGAGATAAACCAATTTCATTATTGCCGCGGACCAGGACGGAACGAGCCGAGAGGCTCTTCGGCAGCAAAACAACCCCTTAAATCTATGTGATTACTATATAAAAAAGGCGGCGATTAAGTCAAACTCATCGCCGTTCGAATAAAGGCATTAACTGAGTTAGGTCACACTGATTGTGCTAGCAAAAAGACTGACAAACCGTCAGTCTTTTTTCTTTTTAGCTAAGCTAACCTGATATAGCCTTTGTAGCTTTGGAAGATTGTATTTGAGAACGAAGGCAGGAAGGAGAATGAGGATAGCGTTCACCACCGCAACAGGAAGAGCGATCGTCAGCCAGATACTTGATGGGCCAGTGTACATCCAGACGTCTAAGAGCAAGACGAGGAAGGATGTTGGTACGCTTGCGAAATGGATGACCGCACCATATCTCGCCTCCAAGATGAAACGGGCAAGGTATTCGCTATCGAAGGGATTGGTCACCTTGTTTTTATGGAAACCGGTGAAACTCCCTAATTCCGGGACATGTTCCTTCCATTTCGAGACACGGAGGAAGTTATAGAGCTTTAGCTCAAACTTCGTGGTCTTAAGGATGCCTTTCTCCTCTTTGAACCACTTCTCTGGAAGCCTTCTGACGAGGAAAGCCACCAAACCATCAATGAGGATCACCATGATGATTAGGCCTAGCGTTAACAAAGCGTAAACCCATGGTTTGTCGGCAAATTGAGGGTTAAAGAAGATATTGAGGAGGGCGATGCTTATGCCACCCAAGACGATGATAAGAGAATAGACAAGCATTTTATTCTTTGGTTAGGTAAGAGAGCTTCTCACCATAGACCTTCTCGTAAACCTCTTTCCATTCAGCCTCATTGGCTTTCTTCATATAGGCCACATTCTCTTGTTGGGAGAAATCCTTCTCAGGATAGATTGGCTCCAAGATATGAAGGGTATAGGCTTGGATGAAAGCACCATTCTCATCAACCTTGTCGGTATCGCGCATGGTGATGAAAGTTGGGATGACTGGAACGTTATTCTTCGCGGCAAAGATGAAAGCGCCGTTTTTAAGAGGTTTTGGTTTGCGGTAATTCCACCACATCGACTGCTCTGGGTAGATGAGGATGAGGTTTCCTTTTTTGAGGACTTTATCGATCGACCTAAGGAAATCCCTCATGACGGTTGGGTTCGTTGCCAAAGGCAAGGTATAGCAGTTCCTAAGGAAGAAGCCATATAGACCAGGCATCGTATAGTTGCCTTCTCTGATAATTTTGAAGAGCTTCTTTGTTCTAGCGTATTTCCTCGCGATGAGATGGATCGGAACGCTGTCGAATGGAGAGAAATGGTTCGCTGTGATGATAGCGCCTTTCTTCACGCTTCTAAGGTTCTCTAGGCCAGTGACGCCATCGATGATGATGCGGCCTTTTTTGATCTGGTGTTTGAAGTAACGGCGTGAATAGTAATTAGCGAGGAAGGTCTTGAATTTGCTCGACCATTTCCTCCTGAGATAATCAACATCCCCAGGCATGAGGTGCTGGAATGGCGGATCGTTTTCGACATCGACATCGAAACGTCCTTCCCTCTCGAGTTCCTCGATTTTGGCAAGGATGGCTTGCCTTTCTTTGCTCAAAGTGACAGGGAAGATCTCTTCTTTCCTAATGCGTTGTTCAAGGCTCTGATAACGCTCTTTCGGCTTCTTGTCGCCGAGTTTCTCATGATATTCATCGGCTTTTGAGGCTTCTTGATTGCAGAAGGCCTTTACGCTATCGACGCCTTTGAGGATGTCATCGACCGTCGATTGAGGAATTGCGTCGCGGTTTTTGATGATGGAATCTTTGACGCCCGCTTTCTCAGCATATTCAAAGAAACGGTCCTCATACATGATGTTCTTGAGGTTCCATGGCTTGAACATGAGGTTGTAATGGATAAGGTAAGGATCTTCGACTTTCTCCCCTAACGGCATGACATTCCATCTGGGATCGACGTATTTGACCCTGTCTTTGCAAAGATAATTCAAAACATCCTGGTCCTGAGCGACTTTGAAAGAGACTTTCTTGATGAGGTCAAGGAAACGTTTCTGAAGCCCAAATTGCCTAAGGGCTTTGAAGTTCATGAGAAGGACGCCGGCATTGAAATATTTGGTGTGGTCCACCGCAATGACCTTGTCGACGTAATTGGAGAATTCTGGGAAAAGCTGGACGGAGGCATCTGGAATCGCTCCGACAAGGTTATCGCCCATATCGGTGAAATAGAGCTTCGCAACATCCTCGCAAAGAACGATATCGCTATCGAGGTATAAACCTTTGCTGAGGGTTGGGAAGAGATCAGGCAAGAATAAACGGTAATAGGTCGTGATGGTGTAATAATCGCGGACATCAAGCTTGACCGCCAAAGAATTGACGAAGGCGGAGACATTGAAGAAAGAGATTGAGAAATTCTCTTTGGCGAATGCGCGGATCGCTCTCTTGCTTTCTAACGATAAACCATCATGGATGACTGTGATGTGATATTTGTATTGGGACGACGCATGGCTCACGATGCTCGCGAGCGTGGTCGATAGAAACGGAATGTAATTATCGTCTAGCGTGAAGAAGAGGCGGACTGTTTCTTTTTTTGGCATAGAAGGCCCTCCTATGTTGGTGTTTACACAACAATACAAAACTAGCCCCAAAAAGACCTCTATTCAAGCAAAATATATATTTTGCTGAAGATTTTTTGAGAAAAAGAAAAAGCAGGGATAAGTATATCTATTAAAAACCTCTCACTTTGAGATCTTCGCAAAGGGATGAATAGAAGGCGTATATACGGTCCTTCTTCTTTTTCTTGGCCATGAAATCAAAGACGTCACTATGGGAGATGGAACCTTCTAGCATAAGGCCTTTGTAATCCCCGAACTTGGCGGAATCTTCGGTGACCAGGCCATCAGAAGGCATGCCTTTCTCAAAGTGATGGCAGAAAGCAAGTGGGATGCCAAGGACGAAATCGTCCCTGCTTCTTTCTAGCGTGGCCGAATAACTTTGGCAGTAGATTCCGCTTCCAACCCTAAGGATCACTTCTTCCACCGGGTTCCATGAGGCGAGCTGTTCTAACGCTTTTAAGGAATTAGGGTGTCTATCCCCAAGGATGCGGTACCAAAGGTTGACGAAGAAGGCCATGACGCGAAGCATCCAGCGAGGGAGTTTCATCATGCCTCTTGCGATTGGGGTTCCTTTATGTGGAGTGCATAGGGTCGTAAAGCTCGCGACATGTTCGGCCATACCGAGTTTTTCGATCATGTATTTGGCGTCTAGCCCACCTTTTGAATGGGCGACGATATTAACTTTGTCAGTCCCGTGTTCTTTCTCGATCTCAAGAATTTCCTGCTTAAGGACATCGGCGTTGTGCTCGATTGGGGCAAAGGATTCGATTTTGCTCCTATGGACCTTGTAACCCTGAATTTTGAGGATTCGCTCAATCTGGCCAAAAGGCTTCATGAAAACGCAGTCCCTTACAGCAAGACCATGCACAAGGATGATCGGATAACGGGTTTCCATAGGCTTGATATTAGCACTTTTGCCAAGAGCGAGTAAATAGACCAAGAGACCACGCAAAAAGAAAAGAGCCCGATGGGCCCTTAACTTTTTTTGGTTTTTTAGAATAAGCCAGAGATGTTGCCATCTTCATCGACATCGATGTTATTGGCAGCAGGTACTTTTGGAAGGCCTGGCATGGTCATGATCTCGCCAGTCAAGGCAACGATGAAGCCGGCGCCTGCGCTGACTTTGATGTTCCTGACGGTGACTTCGAAGTTCTCTGGAGCGCCAAGTTTGTTCTGGTCATCAGAGAACGAGTATTGGGTCTTAGCGACGCAGATTGGGAGGTTTCTGAATCCGAGTTCCTCAAGTCTAGCGGCTTGCTTCTTGGCGGCTGGGGTAAGAACGACGTGGCTGCCATGGTAGATCTTCTTGACGATTTGGTCGAGCTTATCCTCGATAGAGTTATCAAGTTCATAGCTGAAGGTGAAGTTGTTTGGTTCTTCGCAAAGGCGGACCACTTCTTTCGCAAGTTCGATGCCACCATTGCCACCATCAGCCCAACGGTTGAGAGCTTGACGTTGACGCCGAGTTCTTTGCACTTTTTCTCGACGAGTTCGATTTCAGCATCGGTGTCAGTTGGGAAGCGGTTGATCGCGACGACGCATGGAAGATGATAGACGGACACAATGTTGTCAATATGTCTAAGAAGGTTTGGAAGGCCTTTTTCAAGGGCAACAAGGTCTTCTTTGCCAAGTTCGGTCTTCTTTAAGCCACCGTGCATCTTAAGGGCTCTCACGGTAGCGACCATGACGACGCAGTCAGGTTTGAGGCCGGCTAAACGGCATTTGATATCAAGGAACTTCTCAGCGCCTAAGTCAGCACCGAATCCGGCTTCCGTGACGGTGTAGTCGGCAAGCGACATAGCCATGTTCGTGGCAGTGACGGAGTTGCAGCCATGGGCGATATTGGCGAATGGACCACCATGGACGAAGCATGGGGTACCTTCAAGAGTTTGGACGAGGTTTGGTTTGATGGCGTCTTTGAGAAGAGCGGTCATCGCACCGACGGCATGGAGGTCTTTGGCGGTGACTGGTTTGTCGTCATAGGTGTAGGCGACGACCATTCTGCCGATTCTTTCCTTTAAGTCGTTGATTGAGGTGGCAAGACAGAAGATAGCCATCATCTCAGTTGCGACGGTGATGTCAAATCCATCTTCTCTTGGGGTGCCATTGGCTTTGCCACCAAGACCATCGACGACGAATCTGAGCTGGCGGTCATTCATATCAAGGCATCTCTTGATGACGATTTTGCGGTTGTCGATTCCTAAAGGATTGCCTTGCTGGATTGAGTTATCGAGAAGAGCGCAGAGAAGGTTGTTGGCCGTGGTGATGGCGTGGAAGTCACCGGTGAAGTGAAGGTTGATGTCTTCCATTGGGACGACTTGGGCGTATCCACCGCCGGCAGCGCCGCCTTTGATACCAAAGACTGGGCCAAGAGATGGTTCTCTTAAGGCTGCGATTGTGTTCTTGCCGATCTTTCTAAGACCGTCGGCAAGACCAATGCTTGTTGTGGTTTTGCCTTCGCCTGCTGGAGTTGGGGTGATTGCGGTGACAAGGATCAATTTGCCTTTCTTGCGTCCTTCTTTTAAGAGGGCGTAGTCGACCTTGGCCTTGTATTTGCCATAAGGCTCGAGGTATTTGTCGTCGACCCCGGCGATTGTTGCGATTTCGAAGATAGTCTTCTTCTCGCACTTTTGAGCGATTTCGATGTCTGTAAGCATCTTTTTTTCCTCCTAAGATTTTTTATTTGAAGAACATAACCGCGGACTTAAACATTTCCATGTCATATTCGCCGTAGACGTTCTTATATAATCCATTTCCGATACGTTCGCTGTGACCCATCTTACCAAGGACTCGACCATCGAAAGATGTAATGCCTTCGACGGCTAAGACTGAGTTATTTGGGTTATAACGAATATCGTCGGTTGCTTCGCCTTTAAGATTAACATATTGCGTAGCAATTTGACCATTTTTAGCAAGTTCTCTCACAAGCTCTTCGCTAGCAAAGAAGCGGCCTTCGCCATGTGAGATGGCAACGTTATAGACGTCACCGACCTTGGTTCTAGCTAACCATGGCGATTTATTTGAGGCGATTCTCGTTCTAACGATCTTCGACTGGTGTCTAGCGATTGTGTTGAAGGTAAGGGTTGGGAAAGACTCGTCGGTATCCATGATCTTGCCATATGGGACAAGACCGAGCTTGATTAAGGCCTGGAAGCCATTACAGATGCCAAGCATCAAGCCTTCTCTGTTCTCAAGAAGGTCGGTGACGGCATTCTTGATCGCTTCGTTCCTGAAGAAGGAAGTGATGAATTTGGCGGAGCCATCTGGTTCATCACCACCGCTGAATCCGCCTGGGATAAAGATGATTTGGCTCTTCTTCACTTCTTCGGCGAATTCCTTGATGGATTCGTTGAGGTGTTTGGTATCGAGGTTATTGATGACGAAGATTTTAACGGTCGCCCCTGCGTCCCTCATGGCCTTAGCCGAATCAAATTCGCAGTTGGTTCCTGGGAAGACCGGGATGAGGACTCTCACTTCGTCATAGTGTTTTGAAGCGTGAGCCTTAGCCTCTTTTTCATAGGAGAAAGATTCATAGATCTTGCTCTCTTTCTTTTCGAGAGTTGGGTAGACGCTTTCGAGCTTGCCTTCATATAAGGCATCGATGTCGCTAGCTGAGACTTCTTCGTTTTGATAGACGTATTTGGCATCGTTAGTGACTTCACCAACATAGAGGCCATCGAGTTTTTCGTTTGTTTCGACCATGAATGAACCATAGGCGTAGCCATAGATGTCATTGAGGGTCAATTCGCTATTAAACTTGAAGCCATAGCCATTGCCGATAGCGGCTTTCATGACGGCTTCAGCGACACCGCCAAGAGTTGGGGTGAAGCACGATTTGATTAAGCCTTTCGCATTAAGCTCTTCGATTTTCTTGAAAAGAGCTTTGAGGTTTTCGGCATTTGGAAGGCCGTTTTTCTCATAGACTGGCTTTAAAAGATAGACTTTGCTGCCCGCTTCTTTGAATTCGTTGGTGATGACTTCGTTAACGTTGCCAGTTGTGACGGCAAAGGAGACAAGAGTTGGAGGAACATCAAGTTTCTCGAATGATCCTGACATCGAGTCTTTGCCACCGATGGCGGCAACACCATAATCGAGCTGGGCTTTGAAAGCGCCAAGGAGAGCGCTTAAAGGCTCGCCCCAACGCCTTGGATCTTTCATAGGCTTCTTGAAATATTCTTGGAAGGAAAGATAGACGTCTTCGAATTTAGCGCCGGAAGCGATGAGCTTTGAGATGCTTTCGACAACGGAAAGATAAGCGCCTTGGTATGGGTTCTTCTCCATGATGAATGGGTTATAACCCCAGGACATGAAGGAGCAATCGTCGGTGTGTTTTTCTTCGACTGAGATCTTGGTGACCATAGTCTGGACAGGTGTTCTTTGGTATTTGCCACCAAATGGCATGGTGACGGCACCTGCGCCGATAGTTGAGTCGAATCTCTCGCTAAGACCACGCTTGGAGCAGATGTTGAGATCGCCAGCAAGGGCTTTGAGGTTCGAAGCAAAATCCCCTTCCACCTCTTTCTTGTAATCAAAAGGCTTGGAGGCAAGGATGTCGATATGTTTTTCGGCACCGTTCGAATTAAGGAATTCACGGCTGATATCGACGATGACCTTGTCGTTCCATTTCATGACAAGGCGAGGATTTTCCGTAACAACGGCAACAACGGTTGCTTCGAGGTTTTCTTTGTCTGCGATAGCAAGGAAGGCGTCGACGTTTTCTTTTTCGACAACGACCGCCATTCTTTCTTGGGATTCGCTGATGGCGAGTTCGGTGCCATCAAGGCCTTCGTATTTCTTTGGGACGGCATTGAGATTGATCGATAAGCCATCCGCAAGTTCGCCGATTGCGACCGAAACGCCGCCTGCGCCGAAGTCGTTGCAGCGTTTGATCATCTGGCAGGCCTCTTTGTTTCTGAAGAGCCTTTGGAGTTTTCTTTCTTCTGGGGCGTTTCCTTTTTGGACTTCAGCGCCGCAGGTTTCAACTGAGTGGGCGTTATGGGCTTTGGAGGAGCCGGTTGCACCACCGACGCCATCTCTACCAGTTCTGCCGCCAAGAAGGATGACGATATCGCCATCGCTTGGGCATTCACGTCTAACGTTTTCGGCTGGGGTTGCCGCGATGACGGCACCGATTTCCATACGTTTTGCTACGTATCCTGGGTGATAGATCTCATCAACGATGCCAGTAGCTAAGCCGATTTGGTTGCCATATGAGGAATAGCCAGCGGCTGCGGTTTGGACGAGTTTACGCTGCGGGAGCTTACCTTGGATGGTTTCACTAAGTGGGACGGTTGGATCGCCAGCACCAGTGACACGCATGGCCGCATAGACGTAGCTTCTTCCGGAAAGTGGGTCACGGATGGCGCCACCAATACAGGTAGCCGCACCGCCAAACGGTTCGATTTCGGTTGGGTGGTTATGGGTTTCGTTTTTGAATAAGAGGAGCCACTTCTCCGTCTTGCCATCGACTTTGACATCGATCTTGACGGTGCAGGCGTTGATTTCCTCTGATTCGTCGAGCTTCTCGAGCACGCCTCTCTTTTTGAGGACTTTGGCCGCGAGAGTGCCAATATCCATGAGGTTGACTGGCTTGGTTCTATTTAGCTCTTTGCGGCAAGCGATATATTCTTCGTAAGTTTCTTGAATCTCTTTGTCTTCGAAAGAGACGTTGTCGATTGTGGTCAAGAAAGTTGTGTGACGGCAATGATCAGACCAATATGTATCGATCATCTTGATTTCGGTGATGGTTGGGTCTCTTTTCTCGCTTCTGAAGTAGGACTGGCAGAAAGCGATGTCATCGAGGTCCATGGCTAAGCCGTTTTCCTTGATGAAGGCGGCAAGCTCTTCCCTGGTCTTGTTAATGAAACCAGTCAAAGTTTTGACGGTTGTTGGGATGACATATTGGGTTTTGAGGGTGCTAGGAAGCTCTAAGCTCGCCTCTCTTGCCTCTACAGGGTTAATGACATATTTCTTGACGGCGGCCACTTCTTCATCTGAAAGCTCGCCTTCTAAGATATACACCTTAGCGGTTTTGATGATTGGCTTATCGATGACCGCCATGATCTGGATGCACTGAGCGGCTGAATCGGCTCTTTGGTCGAATTGACCTGGAAGGTATTCAACGGCGAAGACTAAGCCTTTTGAGGCAGGGAGTTCAGTATAGACATCATCAAGCTGAGGTTCGGAAAGAACGGTGCGGATGGCTTTCTCTAAGACTTTGGCATCAATGTTCTCAAGGTCGTAACGGTTAAGGATTCTAAGCGATTTGAGTCCTTTGATGCCGACGAGATTCTTGAATTCGTTATATAAAGCGCTCGCTTCATTTTGAAGACCGGGCTTTTTCTCTACGTAAACTCTATTGACCATCAGTTTCTCTCCTTTGCTTTAAGTGCTCTAGCGCCGATATCGTGGCGGTAGAAGCTATTATCGAAATGGATTTTGTTAACTTTTTCGTATGAATCCTTGATGGCGCACTCAAGGCTTTCGTCAACTGAGGTGACGCCTAAGACACGGCCACCGTTAGTGAGAAGCTTATCGCCACTAAGCTTAGCGCCTGCGAAATAGATGTCGTTTTTCACATCATAGTCGCAAGTGATTTCGAATCCCTTCTCATAATGAGCTGGGTATCCTTTTGAGGCCATGATGACGCAGCACGCGGATTTGTCGCTCCATTTGACTTCCGTCTTATCGAGCGTTCCGTTAGTGGTTGCCATCATAATCGTAAGAAGGTCGCTTTCTAGAAGCGGAAGGACGACCTGGGTTTCTGGATCGCCGAAGCGGCAATTGTATTCGATGACCTTTGGACCGTCTTTCGTGATCATAAGGCCGAAATAGAGACAGCCTTTGAAGGTTCTCCCTTCTTTATTCATCGCTTCAATGGTTGGAAGGAAAATCTTTTCCATGCAAGCTTTGGCGACTTCTTCGGTGTAATAAGGGTTTGGGGCAACTGTGCCCATGCCGCCGGTATTAAGGCCTTCGTCATGATCAAGAGCGCGTTTGTGGTCCATGCTCGAAATCATTGGTTTGAGAGTCTTACCATCGGTGAAGGAGAGGACGGAAACCTCTGGCCCCTCTAAGAATTCCTCGATGACGATATGATCACCTGAGGCACCGAACTTATGGTCGCTCATGGCGGAGATGACGGCCTCTTTTGCCTCTTCTCTACTCATGGCGATGACAACGCCTTTGCCAAGTGCAAGGCCATCGGCTTTGACGACTGTTGGAATTGGGCAATTCTCGACATACTCAAGAGCCTTTTTGACGTCATCAAAGACTTCATAGGCGGCCGTTGGGATGCCGTATTTCTTCATTAAGTCCTTCGAGAAGACTTTGCTGCCTTCGATGATGGCGGCATTCTTTCTTGGACCAAAGCAAGGAATGCCTTCTTTTTCAAGGGCATCGACCATGCCTAAGACAAGCGGGTCATCAGGTGTGACGATGACATAGTCGATCTCCTTTTCTTTTGCGAAAGAGACGACTCCTTCGATATCGGTTGCGGAGCCGTTAACCAAAACCGCGTCATCTTTCATGCCTCCATTACCTGGATAGGCATAAATGGTTTCGACGTTTTTGTTTTCTTTGATTTTCTTGATGATGGCGTGTTCTCTGCCACCACTTCCGACGACTAATACTTTCATTGCTAATCAATCAACTAGTGATGGAATAAACGCATTCCGGTGAAGGCCATGACCATATCGTATTTGTCAGCGCATTCGATGACGAGGTCATCTCTCACGGATCCGCCAGGTTCAGCGACATAGGAGACGCCTGAGCGTTTCGCTCTTTCGATATTGTCGAAGAACGGGAAGAAAGCGTCGCTGCCTAAAGAGACGCCGGTGATGGTTGCAAGATAGGCCTTTTGCTCTTCGCGGGTGAATCTTTCTGGCTGTTTGGTGAAGTATTTCTGCCAAACTCCATCAGCGCAGACATCCTCTTCGTTTTGGTTGATGTAGCCATCGATGACGTTATCTCTGTCTGGACGTTTGATGGTTGGGAGGAATGGGAGGTTAAGGACTTTGTCATGCTGGCGGAGGAAGAAGGTGTCAGCTTTGCTGCCGGCTAAGCGGGTGCAGTGAATTCTTGATTGCTGACCAGCGCCGACGCCGATAGCCTGGCCTTTGTAGGCATAGCAAACGGAATTGGACTGGGTGTATTTGAGGGTGATCAAAGCAATGATGAGATCCTGAACTGCGCTTTCTGGGAGGTTTTTGTTCTTTGTGACGATGTTAGAAAGGAGCTCGCGGTTGATCTTGAAGTTGTTTCTGCCTTGCTCGAAGGTGATGCCATAGACTTGTTTGGTTTCTCTTTCTTCTGGGACGTAGTTAGGGTCAATCTTAACGACGTTGTAGGTGCCGTTTCTCTTGGCTTTCAAGACCTCGAGGGCCTCAGGAGAATAGCTAGGAGCGATGACACCATCGCTGACTTCGCGTTTGATCATCAAAGCGGTCGTGAGGTCAACTTCATCGCTGAAGGCGACCCAATCGCCGAAGGAGCACATTCTGTCGGTGCCTCTGGCTCTGGCGTAAGCACAGGCAACAGGAGATTCGTCTAAGCCTTTGACGTCATCGACGAAGCAGGCCTTCTTGAGTTTCTCATCAAGAGGGAGACCGATGGCAGCGCTCGTTGGAGAAACGTGCTTGAAGGAAGCGCAGGCCACGTATCCGAGGGCTTCTTTGAGCTCTTTAACAAGCTGATAGGAGTTAAAGGCATCAAGGAAGTTGATGTAGCCTGGGCGGCCATTAAGGATTTCGATTGGGAGATCTGCTCCATTCGCCATATAGATCTTCGATGGCTTTTGATTTGGGTTACAACCGTATTTGAGTTCGAATTCTTTCATTGTTTTTCTCCTTTTTTAGACTTTTAAAGTAGCGGTGATTTCTTCACCTTGGTATTTCTTGAGAAGTGGGTCGACAAAGTCGGCGATGAATTCGACGACCTGGGATGAGGCTCTGCCGGTGTATTTGGCTGGATCGAGCTCTTCTTCGATGTCTTCCTTTTTGAGGTTGAACATTGGGTCGGCGACTAGTCTATCGATGAGGTCATTTGGTTTGCCATTCATCTTGACTTCGTAGGCGGCTGCTTGCGAATGAACGCGAATCGCTTCATGGAGCTCTTGACGGTTGCCACCGCGTTTGACGGCTTCCATCATGATGTTCTCGGTGGCCATGAATGGGAGTTTTTCCATTACACGGCGACGGATGACGTTCTCATAAACGACGAGGTTCGATGAGATGTTTATGTAGATGTTGAGGATGGCGTCCACCGCTAAGAAGGCCTCAGCGACGGAGACGCGCTTATTGGCGCTGTCATCAAGGGTTCTTTCAAACCATTGGGTGCCAGCGGTAAGGCCTGGGTTGATGGAGTCGACGATGACGTATCTCGCAAGGGAAGAGATTCTTTCGCTTCTCATTGGGTTACGTTTGTATGGCATCGCGGAACTGCCGATCTGGGTCTTCTCAAATGGCTCTTCAATCTCTTCGAAGGATTGGAGGATACGGAGGTCATTCGAGAATTTGTAGGCGGATTGTGCAAATCCAGAAAGGACGTTTAAGAAATAGCTATCGACTTTACGTGAATAGGTTTGGCCGGAAACCGGGACACAGGCTTCAAAGCCCATATCCTTTGCGATGAGTTTCTCAAGTTCTTTGACTTTGGATTCATCCCCTCCGAAAAGGTCCATGAAGGAAGCTTGGGTTCCTGTGGTGCCTTTTTGGCCAAGGAGTTTGAGGTTATCCATTTGGTAGACGAGGTTTTCGACATCCATCACAAGCTCATTCATCCACAAAGTGGCTCTCTTACCGACGGTGGTAAGCTGGGCTGGCTGAAGATGGGTGTAAGCGAGGCAAGGAAGGTCTTTGTACTTAAGAGCGAAGGCTTTGAGGTTGCTTAAGACCTGAGCGGCTTTCTTAAGGATGATCTTGCTAGCTTCTCTAAGGATGATGACGTCGGTGTTATCGCCAACATAGCAAGAGGTGGCGCCTAAATGGATGATGCCCGCTGCTTTTGGGCATTGCTGTCCGTAAGCGTATACGTGAGACATAACGTCATGTCTGACGATTCTTTCTCTTTCTTCGGCGACATCGTAGTTGATGTCACTCACGTGGGCTTCGAGCTCAGCGATTTGCTCATCGGTGATGTCTAAGCCTAACTTCTTTTCGCTTTTGGCCAAAGAAACCCAGAGTTTTCTCCAAGTCTGGAACTTGAAGTCATTAGAGAAAACATACTGCATCTCCTCGCTGGCGTAGCGGGTCGAGAATGGTGAAATGTATCCTTTTCTTTCTTCCATCTTTGCCTCCTTATTTGTTTTTATTGATAAGTCTTGTGGTGACTTCTTTCGTAGCTAAATTAACGTACCTGACATAGAGGGAGATCTTGTTGTTCTCGTTTAAGCCAGTCCAGATATCGTTAGTGAATTCGTCGATATCGCTTGGGATGGCCACTCTTTCAGGCTCGCCTTGGAAGGTTGGGATTGGATTTCCATCGGTGACATAGGTGTGGAGGAAATGACCAAGTCCTGGAAGGGCGTCATATTCGAAATAGTAACGGTTGCAGGAAGTTCCTTTTTCGTCAGCGGATTTGAGGATCGACATCTCATAGGAGAAATCCTTGTTCTCGAATTTGAGGACGCCGGAGATACGTGGGGTGAGGTTAGGGAAGTCTGGCTCAAAGGCGCGGCTCTTAAGGGAGCACTTCATGCACTTGCCCGCTTTGAGGCCTTCGTAAATGGTATCGGTCTGATCGCCGTTGGTGACAATCATCTTGTTGTCGATGTCTCTCACCGCTGCATAGATGATGAGCGATGGGTCCTGAACTTTTGAGGCATCGAATGGTTCGGTGTAGAGGACGTTGTCCTTGAAGGTGAAGACTCTGTTCCTTGAGTTCTCGCTTCTGCCCATGATGAAGTAAGCGAAAGCGGCTTTCTTGCCATCACTAGTTTTGCCAATTATGATGCCACGTCCGACATATGGGTTGTCCTTGATGAGTTCCTTGATGTTGCTAACAGCGTAGATGTTCATTTACTTTTCCTCCAATAACTGTTTTGAGACCATTTCAACCGCTTGAGGGAGAATCTTCCATTCGGCTTCTTCCATGACGCGGCGCTGTAAGATTTCCGCTGTGTCCCCTTCTTTTACCTCAACCGCCTTCTGAAGGATGATCTTTCCTCCATCGGTGATCTCGTTGACGAAGTGGACGGTGGCGCCTGTGACCTTAACTCCTTTTGCTAGGGCTGCCTCATGAACATGAAGTCCATAGAAGCCATCGCCGCAGAAGGATGGGATGAGGGATGGGTGAACGTTGATGATTCTGTTAGGGTATTCCTTATCGAATCTCTTGGAGAGGATTGCTAAGAATCCCGCAAGAACGATGAGGTCGATATCTCTTTCCTTTAGAGCCTTTAAGAGAGCGTCTTCGAAGGCTTCTTGGGAACCGAGTTCTTTCTTTAGGAGGACTAGCGATTCGATGTTATGGTTCTTCGCTCTTTCTAAGGCGTAAACGTCTTTTTTGTTTGAGACGACGAGAGTGACCTTTCCAGAAGCGATGATTCCTTTGTCAATTGAGTCGAGAATCGCTTGGAGATTAGTTCCTCCCCCTGAAACGAAGACAGCGATGTTAGCAAATTCTTTTTTCATTGTCTTAGAGATTGATTTCAATCTTTTCGTCGTTAGTTGATTTTTCGATATGGCCGATGACGTAAGCGTCTTCGCCATGGGCTTTTAAGATGGCGAGCGATTTCTCGACGTCTTCTGGCTTAACGATGATCGACATGCCGACACCCATGTTGTAGGTATTGAACATATCTCTTTCTGGGATGTTTCCGGCCGATTGGATGAGCTTGAAGATTGGGAGGATCTTAACGTCTTCTTTCTTGATGACGACCTTAAGTCCATCTGGGATGGAGCGAGGCATATTCTCGTAGAAGCCTCCTCCGGTGATATGGGAGATGCCTTTGACCTCGACTTCATCAAGAAGGGCGAGGACTGGTTTGACGTAGATTTTCGTTGGAGTGAGGAGGGCCTCGCCAAGAGACTTTCCGCCGAGTTCTGGGAGAGGTTTCTTGATATCGGCGTGCTCGATATCGAAGACTTTTCTTACAAGAGAGAAGCCGTTAGAGTGGACGCCGCTAGATGGAAGAGCAATCATGACATCCCCTGCCGCCATCTTTTTGTTATCGATGACTTTGTCTTTGTCGACGATGCCGACCGAGAAACCGGCGAGGTCATATTCGTCAACTGGGTAGAATCCTGGCATTTCTGCGGTTTCGCCACCGACGAGCTCGCTATGAGCCATGACGCAGCCATCGCAGATGCCGGAAACGATATCAGCAATCTTCTCCGGATAGTTTTTGCCACAGGCAATGTAATCAAGGAAGAAGAGAGGTTTAGCGCCACAGCAAATGACGTCGTTGACGCACATGGCAACGCAGTCGATGCCGACGGTGTCATGCTTATCCATCAAGAAAGCGATCTTGAGTTTGGTGCCAACGCCATCGGTTCCTGAAACGAGGATTGGGTGCTTGTAGCCTTCAAGGTCAAGGGTGAAAAGACCGCCGAATCCGCCAATATCGTCTGGTTTGGCCTGGACGATTGTTCTGGCGATGTGAGCCTTCATAAGCTCAACGGCTTTATATCCTGCCGTGATGTCTACGCCTGCTGCTGCATATGATTCTGATTTTGAGTTTTTCATGTTTCTCTCCTTCGCTTATTCTTTATCTGAGATTTTGGTTTCGAATCTTGATTTTCTGGTGTCCTTTGGAATGGCTGTAGGGTAACTTCCATCGAAGCAAGCCGTGCAGCATTCTCCTCCTGCGATATCCTTAACGTTTTCAACCGACAGGAATCCAAGCGAATCCGCGCCGATGATCTTCGCAATCTCCTCTACTGAATGATGACAGGCGATGAGATTGTCTTTCGAATCGATGTCTGTGCCATAGTAACAAGGATTGAGGAAGGTCGGTGAGGATATCCTCATGTGGATTTCTTTAGCGCCCGCATCGCGAAGAAGCTTGATTGTCTTCTTGCTGGTTGTGCCTCTGACGATTGAGTCATCGATGACCACCACTCGCTTACCTTTTACAACCGATGAGACGGGATTAAGTTTGAGTTTGACTTTGTCTTCCCTGTTATCTTGGCCAGGAGCGATGAACGTGCGGCCGATATATTTGTTTTTGATATATCCGATTTCATAAGGAATGCCTGACTCCTTTGAATATCCGATGGCCGCATCAAGTCCCGAATCTGGGACACCGATGACGATATCGGCTTCAACTGGATGGGCTTTTGCGAGGTATTCGCCCGCTTTGACTCTGGCTGAATGGACGGATATGCCGTCGATCACCGAGTCAGGTCTAGCGAAATAAACGTATTCGAAGACGCAGATGTGCTTCTTTTGTTTGCCACAGTGCGTCTTGATTGAGTGAACGCCGTCCTTATCGAAGTAGACGACTTCGCCTGGAAGAACATCACGAACGAACTTAGCGCCGACAGAATCAAGGGCGCATGTTTCGCTAGCGGCAATATAGGTTCCGTCATCCCTGACACCGAAGCAAAGAGGCCTGAAACCATATGGGTCACGAGCAATGACAAGTTTTGTCGGTGACATGAGGACAAGAGAATACGCGCCTTTGATGGTGTACATGGCGCGCTCCACCGCCTCTTCGATGCTGTTCGAGGTGATTCTTTCTCTTGTGACAATATAGGATATGACTTCTGTGTCTGAGGTCGTGTGGAAGATTGAGCCTTGGAGTTCGAGCTGCGAACGGAGTTCCAAAGAGTTGGTGATATTGCCATTATGGGCGATGGCGATATGGCCATGGATATGATTGATTACAAGAGGTTGGGCGTTGTGTCTATCTGTGGCGCCTGTGGTGCCATATCTAACGTGGCCCACAGCAATGTTTCCTTGTCCAAGGCGAGCAAGATGACGTTCGGTGAAGACT
>JAILRR010000027.1 GCA_024698065.1 Bacilli bacterium | reverse complement strand
ATGAATGCATGCGTGAAAGGCATGTGAGTTAAGCCGCTTCTCCAACAGGCCATAAATGGCGCTCGCTATAGGGCTCGAACCTACAACACCCTGGTTAACAGCCAGGTGCTCTGCCATTGAGCTAAGCGAGCGTCATAAGCGCTTAAAGGCGCACGGATAATGATAAAGAGGGAAAGTCCTTTTTGCAACTAGAGAATTACGATTTTTCGCCTGACTCCTTATAATCATTGGTATGGATACCAAATTAGAAGAGATCAAGAAACTCATCAAGGAATCAAACCGTATTGTCTTCTTAGGTGGAGCAGGGGTCTCAACTGCCTCAGGAATTCCTGATTTCCGTTCTCCAGCAGGCTTGTATAAGATTCATTCTGAATATGGCGTCTCATATGAGACGATGCTTTCACACACTTACTTCGAATACCGTACGGAAACCTTTTATGACTTCTATTGGAAGACGATGGTGGCCAAGAGCGCTAAACCAAACAAAGCCCATATCGCTCTAGCGAATTATGAGAAAGCTGGACACCATATCGCCATCATCACCCAGAACATCGATGGCCTTCATCAAGAAGCCGGTTCCAAGAGAGTCTATGAAGTCCATGGTTCCACAAAACGCTACAACTGCGTCGACTGTGGAAGACACTATTCAATAGATGACATTCCTAACATCGGCATCCCTCATTGCCCTGAATGTGGAGGAATCATTAAACCTGACGTTGTTCTATATGAAGAACCTCTTAATGAAGATGTGGTGGAATCCGCTCTAACGGAGCTAAGATTCGCTAACTTCCTCATCGTCGGAGGAACCTCCCTCAACGTGTATCCTGCCGCAGGGATGATTGACTATTTCCAAGGAGGGCACACCCTTCTTATCAACAAAGAGCCAACCCCAAGAGATTCCTTCTTCGAATACGTCATACATGATGATATCGGCAAAGTCCTCGAGGAGCTTCTCTCATGAGCCATCCTTTCAAACATCTAAAAACCATCCTTAAACACCGCCACCAAGTCATCAGAAATGGCTGGCACCTTGGCATCTTTTGGCATTGCCTTAGACACGACCTTAGTAAATTCGGAAGAACCGAGTTCAAAGTAGGATCAACCTACTATGTAGGTACCCATTCCCCGATCTACGAAGAACGTCTCCGTAACGGTTATTTTTCTAGCGCTTGCCAGCATCATACAAGAAGAAACAAACACCACTGGGAATATTGGACGGACTTCTTCAAAGGAAGAATCATCGCCAAAAACATGCCATATAAATACGCTCTAGAATATGTCGCCGACACCTTAAGCGCTTCCAAAACATATGATCCGAAAAACTTCAAAGGCTCTACAACCTTGGAATATTTCAATCGCAACTGCCCTCACTATTATCTGACCGACACCACTGAGGAATTCATTAGATGGTGCCTGACGGAATACGCGGAAAACGGTTGGAAGAATCTTAAAAAGAAGAACACCAAAAAGGCCTATAATGAGATCGAAGCAAAGCATCCGAAGACCAAGATATTCGACGTTATGAAATCCGTCGGAGATTTGCCTCTTCTAAAAGAAGGTATATAATCAGCGCTATGGCAAACAAAAATAAAACCATCGTCATCGGCGTCGGTAGACTCGGAAGCGGTATCGCTAACCGCGCCGCCGCCAAAGGTCAGGACGTCATCGTCGTTGACCCAAATCCAAAAGCCTTCTATGGCCTTGATGACACTTTCAGCGGCTTCAAAGTGAACGCCGATTCCACTGACATGTTCGCCCTTGAGGAGCATTGCGACATCAAGACAGCAGGGCAGGTTGTTATCGTCACAGGAGACGACAACGTCAACCTCTTTCTTGCCTATGTCTGCTCGCTCGTCTACGCCGTCCCACGCGTCACCGTACGTTTTGATGACCCAGATAAAGGCGCCCTCGTCGAAGGTCTTCCAAACGTCAAGGCCATCTACCCATTCGACCTTACCTTAGTGAAATATAACGAACTTGAGCAAGATGAGAGGAAATAAAGCATGCATATCGTAATCGCTAACGGCGACTCAGATGCCGCCTACATCATCGACATGTTCAATACGAAGGAAAACCGCCTTACCGTCATCAACGGCAACGAAGCGGTGGCCCAGACCCTCATGGAAAGAAAGCATATCGCCGTCACCATCGGTGATCCGTGGCACAACACCATCCTTGAGGCTGCTCGCGTTTATGACGCGGATATTTTCATCTCGCTTTGCAAAAAAGACACCGATAACTTCGCCTCTTGCTTGATTGCCAAACGCAATTTCCATGTCAAAAAGTGCATCTGTGCCGTTTCCAACCCTTCAAACGTCGAATTATATAAAAAGCTTGGACTTGATGTCGTTCTTTCTTCAACCTACCTTCTCGCTAAGTCGATCAAGAACGAATCCAACGCCGAATCCCTTATCAAGTCGCTCTCTCTTGATAATGAGAAGATCGTCATGATTGAGGCCACCCTCCTTCCGAAGTACTGGATTTGCGACCAAGCCATCAAAGACATGGGCTTCCCAAAGACAGCATCCATTGCCTATGTTGTTCGTGACTATAACTTCATCATTCCTAATGGCGACCTCATCCTCCGTCCTAGAGACACCATTGTCGTCGCCTGCGCCAAAGAAAACGAAGTCGAGATTCTTCGTTTCTTAAAGAGGCAAAAGACCACGGTTGAGGCGGCTCCTGCCCCGGCTCCTGAAGAGCCAAAAGAGGAGGAACGGCCGGCGAAAAAGAAAGACTCAAGTGCCAAAACAACCAAAAAGAAAACAAAATAAGGCAGCATTATGAAGAAAGAACCAGCAAAGGGATTCCGACTGATATTCGGTTATCTTGGCCTTTTCCTCGCATTTGAGGGAATCGTCATCCTTTTTCCATTGCTTATGCTTCTCTTTTATCCAGGGGAGTGGAAGGTTTTCCTCGATTTTCTTGTTCCTGCTGCTTTCGATATCGGCATAGGCATCCTTCTCTACAAGCTTTTGGTGGCTGGCAGAGAAAAAATGCGTTTCAGGCCAAAAGAAGACTCTGTTCTTCTTGTCATCATTTGGATTGCTGCCATCCTTTCGGGCGCTTTTCCATTCTTCTTGACCCAGGTTTCTTGGCTAAATTTCGGTGATGCCAACGCTTCTTTGGGCATGTCTTTCTCGGAAAGCTTCTTTGAAGCTACCTCAGGTTTTACGACCACAGGTCTCACTCTCTTCCCTTCCAAAGCCTACCTTGATGGCACGCTTAGCTCTCCTTTAGGGGTTGATTCGTGCTCCGGGTATGGGTACGCTCACGTGTTCCTTTTCCATCGCGCGTTCATGCAGTTCATCGGTGGCGTTGGCCTTGTCCTTCTCCTCACTTCAATCATTTCGAACAGACAGAACTTCAAGCTCTATTTCGCTGAAGGCCATAACGATCAGATTGTCCCTAACTTAGGAAAATCAGCAAAGATCATCTTCCTTGTCTATAGCGGATGGGTTGTTGCTGGTTCTTTGGGCTTATGGCTTGCTGGCATGCCTCCATTTGAAGCGGTTTGCCATTCGATGGGTTGCTTAGCGACAGGCGGCTTCTCAACAAGAGCGGAAGGCATTTATTTCTTCAGTCAGAAGATGCCATTAGGGGAAATATCGAATCTTTCTTATTCCGTCGCAAGCGGAATCGGCATCGAGATCATCTCTTGCATCCTTATGATTGCCGGCGCTATCAGCCTTGTTCTCCATACGTTTGCTTTGAGAGGCAAATTCAAAGACTTCTTTGGTGATATCGAGATCATCTTCTTTGGTGCCCTTCTTGTCATTGGTATTACGGTTTGTACCTCATCGATCACCTATCTATATAACGATGGAATGGGATTAGATTTCCTTACCTCGCTTAGGTATGGCGCTTATTACACCATCTCATCGGCCACAACCTCTGGCTTTGCCAATTTCCCATCCATCTTCAAACTTGGTCCTGTCTGTTTCTTCATGGGCTGGATCCTCATGACCATCGGTGGTGGAATGGGTTCGACTTCAGGCGGTCTCAAGCAATACCGCGTTGGCATCCTTGGCAAAGAATTCTATTGGTTCCTTAGATATCATGATTCCTCGGAAAGAACGATTTCCCCACGTGTCGTTAGGCGCCTAGGCGTCGTCAAACAATTAAGTGACGAATCTGTCAAAGAAGCCAGGAACTACACCATTCTCAGTCTTGTCGTCACTTCTCTAGGGGCGATGGCCCTCATGTTCTTGCCTCGTCTTCCTTACATCAGCCAAGGCGATTGGTTCCAGCGTTGCTTCTATGAATTCATGAACGGATTCACCTCAAATGGCTTATCGATGATGGATTATGTTGGCTATAAAGCCGCTCATCCAATTGCCTATCAGGGTTTCATCTGGATTGAGACATCCGCGATGTTCTTCGGACGTTTAGAGATCCTTCCTATCATCTTCGCTTTATGGAGATTCATCATCGATCCAATCCGTGAAGCGAGACTCAATTCCAAAAAAGCCCGTCCTTCTTTGGATTAATCATTCTTTCTTCTTGTCGCCCCTCTTTGAGAGGGTTATAATAACGCTCGCCTGAATTAGGCCGTAGGGGCGTGGTTCAGTGGTAGAACAGAGGTCTCCAAAACCTTTGATGAGGGTTCGATTCCTTCCGCCCCTGCCAAATGAGTTAGCAAAAGGATTCGAACCGATTTAGGACGTTTGAGTCCTTTTTTGGTTGTGCTAGTCTTTTGGATTATAAGAGCCCTCATATTGAGTAGGGCTTAAATATCCAAGAGTCTTATGTGACCTTCTGTCGTTGTAAAAT
>JAILRR010000008.1 GCA_024698065.1 Bacilli bacterium | reverse complement strand
TTCTCGACGTATTGCTTATAGAGGCCTAACTGCTTGTCATAGGCTTCATCATCAAGGTGCTTCGTTTTGTAATCGACGATGATGGCTTTATCCCCTTCTTTCACAAGGAGAAGGTCGATTGAGCCTTCGAGGCCGTTATCGTAGTCGATGTATCTATACTCATGGAACTCTTTGTAACCATCGAGGTTCTCAAAGATATCGTGGTTGAAGAGCGCTTCAATTTTCTTTCTCTCGTGATCGTTCTCGATGAAGGAAGCGTCTTTCTCCTTAAAGGAGACGAGCTCAAGGAGACGGTGCATATGGGTGCCGTATTGGGCCGCGCCTTCATCGATTGGGGTGAAGGAGGATTTGGAGGCTCTCTTCTCTTCAACGATTTCGATTGGGCAATCAATACTATGGATGGCCGGCTTCTTAAAGGATTCGATCTGAGTTGACCTTGGAAGAGGGGTTGGTTCCTCAACGTCGGCATCCTCATAATCAAAGATTCTCGTAAGTACATCATTGCCTGCCATATTAAGGAATCTGGCAAAACTATTCGGTTTGATCCAAGTGTAGGTGGCTTGTCCTTTGGAGTTGGTAGTTGTTTTCACAACAAGCGTTCTATTCTGGAGAGGAACATCAATTAAGTCGAACTTCTCGTCACGGCCTTGTGGTGCGATGAAGATGATCTGATTAGAAGCGCGGGTAAGCTGAACGTAGAAGAGCCTCATGTACTCACTTATGGCTTTAGCGACTTCGCTGTCCTTGTAGAGCGAGTATAGGAAGTTGCCAGAATATTCGTCGCTCCTGGTCTTTGGCAAAAGGAGCCCGTATTGTTTGCTGATGTAATAGAGTCCATCCGTTTCGCTTACGTTGACTTCACGGGCGAGCCTTGGTGAGTAGACGATAGGGAATTCAAGGCCTTTTGAAGCGTGAATTGTCATAAGTTTTACGACATTATCCCCAGCAAATTCCACTCCGATTTCTTCTTTGATGCCGTATTTGTTAAGGTTATCAAAGTGCTCAACATAGCCTCTGTAATCGATTCCCATCCTCTCGGCATAAGACGCTTCATCAAGGAAAGCGCAGATGGTCTTGAAATTGGTTTTGACGTTTCCGATCTTCTTGAGTTTCTCAACGAAGCCATACTTCTCGATGAGATAGGTAACGGCGTCTTTGACACCCATTCCAAGAAGCTTCTCTTTATCAGCGAGCATATCTTTGATGAGATCATCTTGCTCATAGGCTCCGCTTTGAAGTTCGTCGAAAAGCTTATCGTCATCTTCTTCAAAGAGGTAACTGCGTTTTATGGAGGCGTAGCAATGCTTGGTGGCCGTTTCGTCTTCGCCAACGACTAGAGGCAACTTAAGGAGCCTCATGAAGACCATGTTGATGCTATCTTCGCCAAGCTCATTTCCGACTGTCGCGACAAGAGGAATCTTGGCCTCGCCGAAAACTTTCTTATAGGTGTTGAATTGGTCTTTGGCTGGCATGAGGATGGCAAAATCTCCCCAATCACATGCCTTCTGGCTATTGCCGCTTACATCGATCTTAAAGCCGCTTTGGACTTTATCAAGGATGTCGTTAGCGATCGCTCTGGCTTCGAGCTCAGCTTTATCGGTGCCCTCGTCTGGATCATAGGTAAGATAGGTGGCTTTGTATTCTTCGCATGACTCATCGCCATAGAGGTATTTGTTTGCAAACTCAAGGGCCTGACCTTGTTCATAGTCGACGTCCCCTACTTCTTTGCTCATGATCTTTCCGAAAAGGTCGTTCACAAAAGAGATTACCTCAAGGCGGGAACGGAAGTTCTTCTGAAGGTAGATAGCTTTGCCACCTTCGTCTTTGCCATATCTTGCAAGTTTGTCCGCGAAGATGTCCGGGTTAGCGTTCCTGAAACGGTAAATAGATTGTTTGATGTCCCCTACCATGAAGACATTGTCATCGGAGATCTTGCCGATGAAGGATTCTTGGAGGTCACTGCAATCCTGATATTCATCGATCATGATGTATTTGTATTTGGCTTTGATCTCGGAAAGGACGTCTTCATCATCGAGAAGCCTTCTCGCCAAAGAAGCGATATTGGTGAAGCCATAGGAATTGCTCTCTTTCATGTAGTCAAGCATGCCTAAATAGACTTCCCTCGCAATATCGATGAGAATCGAGACATATCCCTTAGTCTCTAGGATTCTCTTTCTTTGTTCGGTTGGGTCGCCGTTGAGTTCAAGTTTGGAAATGACGCCATTGAAGAGGGCTTTGGCGATGGTTCTATGGAGATCGGCTTCTTCGGTAAATGTATGGTTTTTAGGTTTAGCCCTGAAACCGGTGTCGTACTCTTTGCCGTTGATGACGCATTTCGCCTTTTTGGCTTTCGCTTCGTTTTCGAGAGTTAAGCGTTTATAAAGAGCCTCATAGCTTCCAAGTCCAATCCAGGAACCGACGTACACATGGTCGATGGCCAAAACGTCATCATTCACTTCAAGAAGATTGAAAGCGGTGACGAGGTCTCTATTGCACTTCTCGTAGAACTTCTTCTCCTCTTCATCGAGGAATTCTTCTTTGAAGGTTTTCTCTCTAAGTTCTTCGAACAAGGCATTCTGGTCTGGGGAAAGATCACAAAGACGAAGAACGCCGAGGATATATTTAACAAAGACGCTGTCGTCTTTGAGGGTGTATTTCTCTACCATCTTAGCGAACAAAGGTTCCATCTTCTCATATCTATCCGAGAGGACTTTATCGATGAGTTCCCTTTCTTTGATTTTGAGGAAGGAATCCTCTGCAATCGAGATATCTGGGTCTACGCCTAACTTGAAAGCGTACTTCCTGACAATCTTAAGGAAGAAAGAGTCAAAGGTCGTGATGTCGGAACACTCAACTTCGCCTGAGAGGTCGACTTTGATCTCGCCTGCTCTGTAAGCCTCGTAGAGTTTCTTCCTAGTTCTGTTTTTCATCTCCGCGGCGGCTTTGTTCGTGAAGGTCAAAACTAGAAGCTGATCAAGGGTTGCTCTCTTGGCTTCGTCCTTATCGAGGACGAGTTCTTTGATGCGCTCAGTCAAAACGGCGGTCTTGCCGCTTCCTGCGCCAGCGCTCACAAGGAAATTGCCTTCTCTTGAATCGATGGCTTCTTGTTGTTTCTTGTCAAAATTAACTGCCATGAGACGGCTCTCCTTTCCCTTGCTCTTCTAAATTCGTGATGGTTTTGCTAAGGTTTTCAACTTTTATCGTCTTTCTATCAACGAAGCAAACATCGTGGAATGGACAATAATCGCAAGCGTCGGTGTTAGGGTTCTTCGTGACGGCTGGCTTGATCTCGAAATCGCCTTTCATGATTCTCTCATCGGACTCTTTGATGATCTCTTTCGCTCTCTCAGCGATTTCTTTGAATTGCTCATCGCTCTTGGCCTTTGGGAATTCGGCACTGCTGGTGACTTGTTTGTCACCGTTTATCTTGCAGCCATCGATGATGTCGCTGTTACCCTTTAGACCTAGGCCAAGTGAAGATAGGAATTTCGGATGGTTGAGGAAAAGGCCTTTGAGTTTAAGGTTCGTTTGGTCGCTTTCGTTCATCGAGCCGCTTTGAACGTTCACAAGGTCATACGGGAGTATTGGTGAGATGAAGAGACCGGCGATTTTGGCGTTATCAAAAGAGGCTTTGTCATTTTCGACAGCGAACGCATAGATTGGTAACTGCAAAGACAGACCATAGTCGCTTCTAAAGAGTTTCTCGTCGAAAGAGGTGTTTCCCGTTTTGTAATCGATGATAAAGCAGTATTTCTCGCCTTCGTAATCAAACGTTATGACTTTGTCATATCTGCCTGTGACCTTTATGCCATCAAGATTGATTTTGAAACCGCCTTCCGCAGTGAAAGAAGGATTCTGAAGGAACGCTTCGTATTTCTCTTGGAACTCAAGCGATTTGGCGCAGTAGCTACGGAGGTTCTCTATGAGGGCCTTCTCCTTAGGGGTGAAAGGCACTTTTACGTCATGTGGATTGGCGCTAGGATCAGGCGTTCTCCCCTCCTCGTAAGAAATCGCTAAATCATAAGCTTTATCAAAATCGAAATCCTCACTGGTGTGATATAGCTCAAGAACTTTATGGAATATCGTTCCGATTCTCTGACCGAAGTTCGCCGGAGAATCATCAGCGTATATAACGTTGCCCATAAGATATTTGAATGGGCAAGAACGATAGACGATTAAGTTTGAGGCAGAATAGCTTCTTTTTGGATTCCTGCCCGCTTTGGTACCGGTGAATCTGTAATCGTAGGAGCGATAGCCTTTTACTTCGGAAACGTCTTTGTATGGAAGTCTCCTCTTATCGTCTTGGAGGTAATTCTCATATTCGTCTTCGAGAGCAGCATAAAGGAATCCGCCTTTATCGTGAGCGTACTCATATGGACCATTCTCATCCTCTGCCACTGGATTATTGATGCTCGGCATGTCGTATTTCTCAGCGAAGCCGGAAGGGAAATGATTGCTTTCAAAACCGAGTTCGAAGAAGGTGATGAGCTTGAGGTTATTGTTTTGGAGAAGCTTCTCAATTCGTTCGCTGTCATTAAGCGATTTGTCTTTAGATGTCTCTAAGCCGATGAGGGCTTTTTCCTTGTCACTAAACAAACCGGATTCATTGGAAACGGAAGGATATGTTCCCATTGCGAAGTTGACGCAATAGAGATGCCCATCAAGAGGACAAACAGGCTCATCAAGAACGGTGATGACATTCTTGTATTTGGGGTCGGAAGGACTCTTGTCTTTGGCAATAGCATCGTAAATCGAGATGGTTTTTGCTGGTTCTTTTTCAAAAACGACTGCAAATTCGCGGGCAAATCTCTCAATAGTGTCACCATCTTTCGAGTCAGGGTATTTCTCCCTCATCAAGGTTATGGCTTCTTCCAAGCCCTTCTCTTCATAGGCTCCCCTAAAAAGTTTGTAGATAGGTTTATCGAAGAGTCTCTCTCCGAGCCTAAAGTCGATGGTGAATCCATACATCTTGTTGAACTCGTTTATGAGAGGAGCGTATTCAGATGAAAGGCCGTAAACATAGATCTTAGAGATCGGTGTTTTGTTCACCTCGATGTCATAGGCGATTTTGTTATAGACGAAATGAAGTTCTTCGTATGGGTCGACGAACTTGTTTAGCACATTCTCCTTTGGGTCCTTGTAACCCTCGAGCTCAAAGCTGGTCTGAAGCATTCCAGGAACGTTACGGAGATACTTGAATATGATGGTTTGGGCTTCGCGGTAATAACCGCTGACAAGGATGTTGGCGCCCATGAAGGTTCTCTCAGGATAAGCCGCTTTGAAAAGAAGATGCTCTTTGATGAGTTCATCCCTGAGATCAGCGTATTTTTTAACTTCTAATCCTTTGTCAAAATCAGGAGCACAGAAGGCTGTAAGCAAATCTTTAGCGACAAGATACTTGTAGCCTTTTCCTAAAAGGAAACGGAGCGCCCTGTCGTCATAGTTGTAGTCGAAAAGCGCCTTCATCTCTGGAAGGGTCATCACGACGAGATTGAGATACGGGTCCTCCGCTTTTTTGCGTAGGTAAAAATCCTTTCTCGAAGGATGTGTTATGACTATGTTCTTGACGTTAGGATAGAAGGAATAGGACATTTAATGTTTTGGTTTGTAGGCTCTCGTCGCCTTAACGGCTTCGACCCAGCCTTCATAGAGGGATTCAGATTCCTCTTTGCTCATCTTTGGCTTGTAGCGTTTCTCTTCTTGGTGGTTTTCGAGGATGTGCTCATAGCCATTGAAGAAGCCGCAGGCAAGGCCAGCGAGGTAGCCAGCGCCTAAGACCGTGGTCTGGATGCATTTAGGGAGAGAGACCTCACACTGGAGGATGTCGCTTTGGAACTGCATGAGGAGGGAGTTCGCGGAGGCTCCACCGTCGACCCTAAGGGCCTTAAGCGGGAGTCCGGAATCCTTGACCATCGTATCAAAGACGTCTCTCGACTGATAAGCGATGCTATAGAGGGTGGCTCTGGTGATATTATGGCGATCGGCTCCGCGGGTGAGACCGAGGATGGCACCACGGGCATCATCATCCCAATATGGGGTTCCAAGGCCAACGAAAGCAGGAACTACATAAACGCCATTGGTGTCAGGCTTTCTTTGGGCATATTCCTCGCACATGGAGGATTCCTTGAACCAGTTCATCTCATCGCGAAGCCACTGCACTGCCGCTCCGCCGATGAAGACGGAACCTTCAAGAGCGTATGTGGTCTTGCCATTCACTCTCCAAGCGACCGTGGTCAATAGACCATTCTTGGAGATGATTGGAGTCTCACCGATGTTCATGAGCATGAAGCAACCGGTGCCATAGGTGTTCTTGCTGTCGCCTTTATCGAAGCAGCACTGTCCAAAGAGGGCGGCTTGCTGGTCACCGGCGACGCCATAGATATGGATGTGTCCGCGGAAGAAGCTCGCTTCGCCATAATCGGATGAGTTATCGAGGACCTTCGGAAGCATGTTCTTGTTGATGCCCCAGATGGCGCATAGCTCATCATCCCAATCCATCGTGAAGATGTTGAAGAGAAGGGTTCTTGAGGCGTTGCTGACATCGGTATAGTGATTGCCTTTGGTCATCTTGTATATGAGCCAGGAATCGACGGTTCCGAACATTAGCTCTCCCTTATTCATCTTCTCTTCCGCTCCCGGAACCTTTTCGAGGATGAAGCGGATCTTGGAAGCGCTGAAATATGGGTTGATGCGTAGACCTGTTCTTTGGCGGATGAACTCATCCTTGTCCATATGGCGCTGGCAGATATCCTGGGTTTGTCTGGATTGCCAGACGATGGCAGGATAGATGGCTTTGCCGGTCTTTCTGTCCCAGACGATCGTGGTCTCACGTTGGTTGGCAATGCCAAAGCCTGCTACTTGGTCGTAGGTGATGTCGGCTTTGATCATGAGCTCGTTGACGACGTCGACGGCGCTGACCCAAAGCTGGTCAGGGTCCTGTTCGACCCAACCTGGCTCAGGATAATGGCAATCGAGAGGGCGCTGGGCCATCTCAAGTTCCTCGCCTTTGTTGGAGATGAGAATAGCACGAGTCGAGGTCGTGCCTTGGTCGATAGCGATTATGTATTTTTCCATGCTTAAATTATAGCCTTTTGTGCGAGCGCGTAGAAGAGTGGGCGAAAAGAAAAAATCCACGGGGGTTTTGAACTGAACCCCATTTCGTTCACAGGAAATAAAAAACCCTCCTACCGTATAATTGCGGCAGGAGGTTTTTTCCATATGGCAATCAAAGGTCAGAGATTCAGGGTATATTCAGGTGAGCTGAAAGAAGAGATACTGAAGA
>JAILRR010000073.1 GCA_024698065.1 Bacilli bacterium | reverse complement strand
ACGGCATAGCCGAGGCCTGAATCATTATAATCATTGAAACCGATTCCGTCAGCCACTTTCAGGTTGTCTTTGTTGTAACCAACAACGGTGTCGGCTAAGCCGCCTGTGAAGCGAACGATCGGAAGCGTGCCATAACGTTTGGCGATCATCTGCGAAATTCCGCATGGCTCAAAGAGGGATGGCATGAGGAAATAGTCGCATCCCGCATAGATCTTATGGGCAAGCGCGTCGTTGTAGCCGATATAGATGCCACAGGTGTCTGGGTATTCGCGTCTAAGTTGCTCACATTTCTGCTCAAGCTCATATTCGCCTGAGCCAAGGATGACGAGGGACGCACCCATCGCCAAAGCTCCTCTCATGTTGTCGATCATGATGTCGATGCCTTTTTGCCAAGAGAGGCGTGAGACGATGCCATAAACTGGTCCACCTCTGTTTATGATATTGAAAGAATCAAGAAGGTCTTTTTGATTGGCTTTTTTGCCTTCTTTCACGGTTTCGACGTCAAAATTCTTTGCAATTCCTTTGTCTTTTGCTGGATCCCACTCATCAACATCGATGCCATTTGCGATGCCAAAGAAGTCGTAACGTCTAAGCTCAAGATCTCTGTCTAGGCCCTGTCCATGTTCGAAAGTGAGAAGCTCATCCCTATGGGTTGGGGAGACCGTTACGATCTTGTCGGCAAAGACGATACCGGCTTTGAGGGTACTCACAAGTCCATCAAGACGAACGCGTCCCGTATCGTATAGGTCGTCGCTCAGGTTGAAGAAATCATTTAAGAAGAAACGGTCCATGAACCCTTTGAAAGCCGGGTTATGGATAGTGAGAACGCTCTTCATGTCTTTAAAGAATGGGTCGGCTGGTTTTTCCTCTTTGAGGAGGCAAGGGACCATGGCGGTTTGCCAATCATGGACATGGACGATGTCGGCTTTGAACTTAAGGTGCTTAAGAGCGGCTTTTGCAGCTAAAGCGAAATAGGCGAATCTCTCACCGTCATCGTCATAACCATAGAGATGGTCACGGTAGAAATAGGCATCATTCTCGACGAAATAGAATTTGACCCCATCCACTTCCGTCTCATATAAAGTCGTGTCTTGTTGTCTCCAGGACATCTTGACCTGATAGGAGACTTTCTTCGCGACTTTGATTTTCTTTCTTTTGATTAAGCCATGGTAAGGAAGGATGACGATGACTTCATTGCCTTCTTTAGCGAGTTCTTTGCTAAGAGCAAAAACGACGTCGGCAAGACCGCCCGATTTGCAAAACGGGTTGCTTTCGCTTGCGAGCATTGCAATCTTCATACTTTCGCTCCTTGTTTGATATAAATGACATCATCCTTGTCGCCTTGGATCTTATGGCGAGGGGCGACGGTGCTGTACTTATCGATGACGACGTCGCTTACGGCGCTATTCTCGCTGATCACGCAGTTGCTAAGGATGATTGAACGGGTGACTTTCGCGCCTTTCGCGACTTTGACGCTACGGCAGACGATGGAATCCTTGACGGTTCCTTCAACGATGCAGCCATTGGAAACGAAGCTATTTGAGACTTCGCTTTCGGTGCCATAGATGGCTGGCGGAGTGTCGTGGGTGCGGGTAAAGATCGGCCAGTCTTCTTTGAAGAGCTCTTCATATGGCTTTCTGTTAAGAAGCTCGAAAGAATACTCGACATAATGGGCAAGGTTATCGAACCTTCTCGCGTAGCCGGTATATGGGACGCAGTGTATCTTCGTTTTGATGAAATCGTTCTTGGCGATGGCTGGAAGGTATTCGGCGATGCCCCAAGACGAATCGACACGGTTGCCATGGTTGATCATCTCAACCAAGGTCTCACGGTTGATGATCCAAATTTGGAGGGACACTTTAGCTTTCTTCACGTCGCCTTTGTTCTTATGCATATCTTTGAGATAGCCATCCTCATCAATCTCAAGGACATCGGCGCCGATGAATTCTTTGTTGGCGTCATCAATCTCTTTGTAGACGATGGTGATCTTCTCCCCTCTCTTCTCATGTTCTTCGATATATGGGCGGAGGTCGATTGAGGCAACAACCTCTGGTGCTTCGAAGACAAGGAGGGAAGCGTTCGATTCAAAGAGGACCCAGTCATTCTCTTTGATGTTATTGATATCGGTGTTGTAGGCAGGGTTCAAAATGCCTTTCTCGTTATAGAAGATGGTGTCTCTTCCCGTCTTGGTGTTATTGACCCAAGACATCATGTTGCCCATGTGTTTAAGCAGGGAACGCTGATGATTTTTGACGAGAACGTTGACGTTTTGGATGCCGGAATTGGTGAAGTTGGACATCGCGAAATCCATGAAGGCGTACCTTCCTAAGAAAGAAGTCGAAGCCAAAGGTCTATTTGAGGTGAGTTCGCCAAGCTCTGGGGAGTTATGGCAATTAAGAAGGGCGATGATCTTGTTCATTATCTGTTACCTGCCTTTTCGTTAACGATCAAAGCGATGCCGTCTTTATCGGCATTCACTTTCTCACCTTTTTCGATGAGGGTATTTGGACCAATGATGGCATCGGTGACCTCAGCCCCTGCATCGATGAAGGCACCATTCATGACAACGGAATTGCTGACTTTGGCCCCCTCTTCGATAACAACATCACCAGAGATGACGCTATGAGTGACCTCACCAAGGATGATCGAGCCTTGGTTGATGAGGGAGTCTTTGACTTTGGCGGTCTTGCCGATGAATTGCGGCGTGCCATGAATATCTTCGCTAAGAATCTTGTTCTTGCCTTGGACGGTGTAGATGTTGATATTCGGGTCGCCAGAGAGGAGAAGGTCCATATTCGCCTGATGGAGGGAGGCGATGGTTCCAACGTCTTTCCAATACCCTTCGTAGGTATAGGCCACGAGTTTTCTCTTGTCTTTGAGCATCGTTGGGATGATGTTCTTGCCGAAGTCGTGGTCGCTATCTTCAAGTCTATGATCTTTGATCAAATAGTCGCGGAGGGTGCTATAAGTGAAGATGTAGATGCCCATCGAAGCAAGATTGCTGATAGGTTTCTTTGGCTTTTCGACGAAGTTCGTGATGTTGTCGTCTTTATCCGTGACGAGGATGCCAAAGCGGGAAGCTTCTTCCATCGGGACCGGATAGACGCTGATTGTGCAATCCGCCCCATTGTCGATGTGCTTCTTGAGCATCTCGTTATAAGTGCAACTGTAAATATGGTCACCAGAGAGGATGAGAACATATTTCGGATTGACTCTCTCAAGCCAATCGAGGTTCTCATAAATCGCGTCTGCGGTGCCTGCGTACCAACTTGAGCCTTCCTCCGTCTGCTTTGGCGTGAGGACGGATGTGATGCTTCTGACTCCGTTAAGGCCCCACTTCTCGCCGTTACCGACGTAGGTGTTGAGTTCGCTTGACTCATACTGGGTAAGTACGCTTACGGCATCGATGCCGCTATGGGCGCAATTTGAAAGCGGAAAGTCGATGATTCTGTATTTACCGCCATAACTGACAGCAGGTTTTGCCACCTTCTTGGTCAATGCCTGAAGACGGGTACCTTTGCCACCAGCGAGAATCATCGCAGCTAATGTGGTGCTCATATGTTCCCTCCGAACAATGTTGTTGTGTTACGAATATATTAACATATATTGTCCGCCTCATGATGGGAAAATCCGCGAAATTTTCCTAAACAGAGAAAAAGTTTGCCATACGTTAGTATAGGTGATATATTTTAATCCGCGATTTCTCGCAGCAGAGGTGAAAACTATGTCAAGAAAATGCCCAATTACCGGTAAAGGCCCAATGAGCGGCAACAACAGATCCCATTCCGTCAGAGCGACCCGTCGTCGTTGGAATGTCAATATCC
>JAILRR010000056.1 GCA_024698065.1 Bacilli bacterium | reverse complement strand
TTTGTGCTTGCCTTAGAGTTAACTCTAACTTTTAGAATATAAATACGAGGTGATGAATATGAGTTATTCCATATCGGAAGTGGCCAAGATGCTTAATGTCTCCACATATACGATTAGATACTACGACAAAGAAGGGCTCTTTCCCTTGGTAAAAAGAGTGAACGGCATCCGTGTTTTTGAGGACAAAGACTTCCCTTGGCTACGAATGCTCAATTGCCTAAAGAACCTCAACATGCCGATCAAAAAGATCAAAGAATATGTTGATTTGGCCCTTAAAGGCGACGAAACGCTTAAAGAAAGATATGACCTCATCTTGGAACAGGAAGAGAGCATAGAAAAGCAAATCAAAGAGCTTAAGTATTACAAAAAGCAGATCGATTTCAAGAAAGCATATTACGAAAAAGCCCTTGAAGCAGGAACGGAAGAAGCGGTGAAGGATTGGCCTAATCCGGAAGCCACTTTGGATGTTGATGAATTGCCAAATAAATTTAGAAGATGACAAAGACGAGAAGTATATCGGGAGGTAGGAAGATGAAGAAGTCATTAGCGTTTCTTTTGCCAACCTTCATCCTTGAAGGCTGTTCCGTCGATAACGCTGGCTCACAAAGCTCCGTCGACAAAACAATAGCCCTAGAAAAAGGCAACGTTTTGGTGGCCTATTTCTCCGTTACGAATAACACTGAGAAGCTTGCCTTATACGCTCAAGAGCATTTGCAAAGCGACATTTTTGAAATCGTTCCAGAAGTGGAATACACTTCCGCGGACATTGATTACAATTCCGATTGCCGCGCCAATAGCGAACAGAATGACGACAAAGCGAGACCATCGATCAAAAACACCATAAGCGACATCTCGCAATATGACACCATCGTCCTTGGTTATCCTATCTGGTGGGGCCAAGCTCCTAAGATCCTGTACACATTCGTGGAATCATACGATTTCTCAAATAAAATCATCGTTCCATTTTGCACTTCAGGCAGTTCCCCAATCGGAACTAGCGCGACTAATCTTGCCAAAAGCGCGCCAAAAGCCAATTGGTTAGAAGGAAAACGTTTCGCTGCCGGTACTTCAAAAGAAGAGGTTGGGAAATGGCTGGACAACTGTTTTGCGGAGAAAAAGGATATGAAACTATCGATCGACGAAAAAGAGCTGGAAGTGGCTTGGGAAGAAAACGCTTCCTCAAAAGCGATAAAAGACCTTTGCCCTTTGTCGATTGAGATGCATCGGTATGGTGGCTTTGAGCAAGTTGGTTCAATTGGTCGCTCAATCACAAGCAACGACAAAAACATGACCACTTCGCCAGGCGATATCGTTTTATATTCATCAAACCAAATCGTCATTTTCTATGGTAGCAATACCTGGGAATACACAAAGCTTGGCCATATCGATTTAAGCGACAACGAATTGAACGCTTTATTAAATAAGGAAAGCGTTTCTTTAATCATCAAATAGGAGGAAGAACAATGTTAAATCTAACTAATGAATGGGATAAGGTTTTCCCTTGTGACGAAACAGTAAATCACAAAAAAGTCACATTCAAAAACCATTTCGGCATCGAACTTGCCGCGGACATGTATTGGCCAAAAATAGGAAACATTTTTCCTGCAATCGCTGTTTCTGGTCCTTTTGGTGCGGTTAAAGAACAATCAAGTGGTTTATACGCTCAAGAGATGGCTAAAAGAGGATTCTTAACCATCGCTTTCGACCCATCCTTCACCGGCGAAAGCGGTGGCGAACCTCGATACATGAATTCCCCCGACATCAATGTCGAGGATTTCCAAGCGGCAGTCGATTATTTGTCGAATTTGGATAATGTGGATCCTAACAAAATCTCGATCATCGGTATCTGTGGCTGGGGTGGAATGGCTATCCAAACCGCCTGCATTGATACAAGAATCAAAGCCACAGTCGCGATAACCATGTACGATATGTCGAGGGTGACTGGCAATGGCTATTACGATGAAGGAAATAATGAAGAAAGTAGATACCAAGCTAGGGTAGCTATCAACAATCAAAGAACAATCGACTTTAAGAATGGCAGCTACAAATTAGGCGGCGGAGTCGTTGATGATCCAACTGACGCTCCATGGTTCGTGAAACAATATTACGATTACTATAAAACCCCACGTGGCTATCATCCTCGTAGTCTTAATAGCAACGGTGGGTGGAACGTCACTGCTAGTACATCATTATTAAATACAAGGCTACTCACATATGCTTCTGAAATTAGAAGCGCAGTCTTGGTTGTCCATGGTGAAAAAGCCCATTCATTATATTTTGGTCAAGATGCCTTTAAATTATTAAAAGGCGATAATAAAGAATTCTTATTAGTAAAAGATGCCACTCACTGTGATTTATACGATGGTGGGTCTAATCACGATAAGATTCCGTTTGGTCAAATTGAAGAATTTATAAAAAAGAATAACTAACGATTAGTTAGGATGTTCCATGAGTTTCTGATTTGTTCCATTGGAAATTCATGCCAATCGAAAATTTAGGACTGATATGATCGTCAGTCCTTTTTTCTTTTAGCAACAACCGGTTGCTTGATAAGAAAACTGGCTACCCTAAAATGTAGGGGAGGTAAACGAAATGGAAACAAAAGATATACTCGTAGAACTAAGAACAAAGAACAATCTGTCCCAAGAAGAGCTTGCTACGAAAGTGATGGTCACTAGACAAGCCGTATCTAGATGGGAAACTGGTGAAACCACGCCAAATACAGAAACATTGAAACTCTTATCCAAACTCTTCGACGTCTCAATCAACACGTTGCTCGGTTCTCCTAGACAATTAGTGTGTCAGTGTTGTGGGATGCCACTTCAGGATTCGATGATGAGCAAAGAGAAAGACGGTTCCTTCAATGAAGATTATTGTCAGTGGTGCTATCACGATGAGAAGTTCACCTATGACAATATGGATGATCTCATCAACACATGTCTTCCGCACATGGTTGCCCAAGGTTTTGAAGAAGAGCAGGCCAGATCATACATGAAGGGAATGCTCCCAAACCTCAAACACTGGAAAGAAAAGCAATAGTCCTTTCTAAATAAAACGAAGTAAAATCATATTGATAAATCGCTTTTTCGAAGTCGTAGACAAATACGGTGAAGCCCGTAATGACGAGCCATATTTTGAGGATGACCTTAAGGAAATAATCCGTTCTCATGACCTGAGCCTTAAAATCTCTAGCAAAAGCCAACCGATCCTGACTATAAAGGACTCTTGGACGAGCTTTTCCAAACAAAGATAGATGACTCAGTGTCTATCGTCTCACCTTTCTATTGTGACAACGGATGCCGCGTCAAATTAGGAAAAGACATCACGATCAATAAAGGCGCCACCCTTTTATCTGCTGGCATCATTGAAATCGAAGATGGGGTTCTCATTGGTCCAGACGTCAGAATCGCTACCGTCAATCACGACCTCAAAGAAAGACACCACAAGTTTTATTTCAAAAAAAGTCACAATCAAAAAAAGAACGCCTGGATATGCATAGGCGCGATCATCTGTCCAGGCGTGACGATCGGCGAGAATAGCGTTGTCGCAGCAGGTGCGGTGGTGACCAAAGACGTTCCTGGTAATGTTGTCGTAGGCGGAAACCCTGCGAAAGTCATCAAGAAGATATAACAAAGAGGAGTGGGGTGACCACTCTTTTTTAAAATAAAAACCCTGAAACGGGTTCAGGGTTTTTTTAGTTAGAGATTTGGCCAGATTATTTGCCTAAGATCTTCATGGTGGTCATCTTGGCACGGTATCCACCATAGGTGTAAAGATCAATCTTGTTGATGCCTTGCTCTAAAGCGAATTCGGTTGGCATTCTCTGTTCGGAGGTTTCACCGGAGGCTGGGCTCTTGTGTTCGGCTTCGTTTAATGCAGATTCAACGCCGTTGATCTTGATACCCCAGCGATAATCTGGGCGGTATGAAGTGCCGTCTTCCTTCTTCTCGTAGCCCTTGGATCTGTCGCCTTCTTCTTTGGCCCAGTATGTAGCGGATTGTTCATGCCAGGTAGCAGTGATGTAAATGGAAGCTTTGGCGATTGCCTTTGGAGAATAGATTTCATAAACGAGGTGTGAACCTTCATCGGTGAAATCCTCATCCTTGTGGACTGGTCCATTGAAACGGATGGTTTTGGCAGAGGCATCCTTATCAAACTTAGCGGATTCAGATTCGATGATGTCCATGGCGCTCCAGGAGATCTTGGTCATGCCGCAGCTATCGAGCTCGGAGCAGGTAGCAGAGGCGCTCTTGCTTGGAGTCTCAAGAGGGGCTTCGGTTAAACTGCCAGCGCGGACAGTTTCGGTGCCGTACTGATGGTGGTGCCATTTGGCATAGACGGTGGTATCGGTGGTGTAGACGTTATCTTTGGTGACTTTGGTACCAGTGCCATCGGCCTTGGTGTTCCACTCAAGGAAGATGCTGTCTTCTTTCACTGGATCCTCTGGTAAGGTGACTTTGCCATCGTTGCCAACGGTTTTACTGGAGGCAGCTGGGGCTCCCTGATAGTTGAGGTCAAAGGTGACTTTGGTCTTTTGAACAGAGGAGGCCTTTGGAGTGCTCTTTTGGCTGGTGGTGCTGCCCTCGGCAGAAGCCTCTGGTTGAGCTGGATCACTGCAGGAGAAAAGCATACCAGCAGTAAGAAGGCTCACAAGAAGGATTTTCTTTTTCATAATTACTCTTTCCCGGACCGAAATTTTCTACAAATAAATTGGCCCGATATATTGTTTATGTTTGAATTATAAAAGCGCTTTCCTACCTTGTAAACAATGAAAGATATGACTCTACAAGTAAACTTGTATCTTTTTTGAGAATTTTTTAGCGGTTTTTCTTATTTCAATCGTCTTGTATGGTAGGAGGACCTAAGAGCATGAAAAAGAAAGTCCCTTTGCTTACTCTTCTAGCATTCGCTTTGACTTCCTGCGTCTCACATGTTGACGGTAGGGTCAATGTGCCTTTCTCGCGTGATGACGGTAGGGTCAATGCGCCTACACGCGTTTACGAACCCTTTGAGTCAATGGATGCGGTTCAGGTTGAGAATGTCTGCAAATCCTACGCTAAAAGGAGTGGCGATCATGTAGATGCCAGCTCCATTTATCTCGTAAGAGAATTGGGTGTTTTCGACAATGTCTACGTCGATTTGCTTAGAACAGACTTATCAAGCCTTGGTATGGGCGTGCCTGCAGTGTGCGTTGATGTCGTGCTATACGGAACTTATATATGTGATCGTCCAAACCCATCATATGACGTGAATGTCTACGTCGACGGGGATGGCTCTTATTCGTTGAAAGATGCCTATGACAAAGGAATCCTAAACGATGACAATATCAAAAAGATCGCCGAGTGGAAAACCTTTGACACTCCTCTTGAAAAATTCTCTTTCTCCCTTACGTGGGAGGATGCACCGTATCATTCCTATAACAGCAAAACCCAAGAGCTCATAAAAGATTATGGCCCTTTTAGGGATAAAACGAGGGAGGATTATACGACGACTTTCGCTTACCCCAATCTCGAAGACCTTTATGAGAAAGTGAAAGAGATGAATATCTATTCCTTTCCGAACAATTTTAATGCTTATGAAGGAGTGGACATACGTACCGATCCAAAAGCTTCTTATGACTTAACAATTGGGGATAAGACGATTTACGCCAGAGATTGCCCATTAGGATATCGCTATCTGGAGGGATTAATGCCTCAAGGCAAGAAGTTCTTGGACGTTGTTTTTGAGATAATCGACACCATCACGAACTCCGATGCCTGGAAAGCTCTTCCGGAGATTGAATCACAATACAAATAGCGTTGTGGTCCGCTATTCGTATAAGAGAGAGGGGGTTGCAATTGCAACCCTCTTTTTCATATCCTTTATGTGAATTAAAAAATTTTGAGCGTTTTTCCATATTTTTGAAGTCATATAGGTAGAGGGGGAAGGATGTCGATCTCAAAACACACGGCGATAGGCTTCATGGCCGGAAACAGAGAAGCCATCGAGAAAGTCTATTTAGAGTACAAAAATCTAATGTTTTTCGTCATCGCCGCTTATGTCAAAAACAAAGACGATTGTGACGACATTCTTAGCGAAGCCTTTCTTAAGGCGGTTGAGAGCAAAGATCAAATCAAAGATCCTGCAAAAATCAAACCCTTCCTCTGCTCAATCGCCAAAAACAAGGCCATCGACTTCATGAAGAAGAGCAGAATACTCCCTTCTTCCGACCTCATCGACGAGATCTACGGTGAGGAAGAAAGAAGCAACCCTGTTCTCAACATGATTGAACCCCTCTTATCTAACAAAGAAACGATTATCGTTTACCTTCGTGCCATCCATTCCTATTCCTGGGAAGAAATCGTTCAGGAAACGGGCATTCCAGAATCCTCGGCAAGAAGGATATATTCCATTGCGAAAGAAAAATTGAGAAAGGAGTTATTATGGGCTTAGACAAAAAACTAAAAAAACGTATCGAACAAATCGATAAGAATCTCGATGCGATCGTCAAGAATCCATATGAGAAGGTTATTTCTGAACCTGTCTCTGAACCCGCTCCAAAATGGGCTAGATGGGTTTTCCCTATCGGTGGCGCTTTCCTAAGTGCCTCTTTGGCTTTATCGATCATTCTCCCTCTTGCTCTTAATAACCGTCACGGACCTTTAGATGCAACTTCCGAAGACAGCGTTAGGCAAGATGGACAAACGTCGACTAATAAAGGCCCTAAAGGTAGCCAAGGTGGCAATCCGATGATGGGAGGTCCTAACCACTATGATCATTATGAAAGCGGCACCTATACTCCCGAGAACCTCAACCGATTAATCACTCCAAAACACAACGAGATATCAAGGACTCCTATCGAGGGGACGATGTCCGAAACCACATATGATTCCTATAAGGCTTTCACGAAGAAGTTCGTCACTTTGATGATGGACACGAACAATAGCGATGTCGAAAAGAGCCTTGCCGTCTCGATTCCTGACGCCTATCTTTGTCTTGCCATAACCGGTATCATCTCCGATCAGAATTGTCTTCAGGATGTTCTTGATTACCTTGAGCTAGATAATACCCAAGCCCTTAAGACGGCCGCTACGCAAATCGCGTCTTCCTTAGGGTCGATGATGAAAGACCAATTCGGAAACGATGTGGGTGGTCTTAATCTCAATTCCATTTGGCTCAACCCTCAGAAAATGGCTTTGAAAGAAAAAGATGAGGCTCTTTATAGCGATTTGAAAGACATTTTCGAAGCCTCGCTTTATCTTGAAGGCCTCACAAGCAATAGAGCCAAGCAGTTCATTGCCCAAAATGGACTTCCGGATAAACCTATCCCAAATATCGATCTTCGCCGTGATGATGACCCGGCCCCATTAAGCGTGATGTCGACCTATTACAACATCGATGTCTTTGGAGCGGAACAAGAGTGGTACGAAGACCAATTCCAAGATGGTGGCCACACGATGAATTACACTTTCGGCGGCAAGACAAAGGCCGTCGATTACATTGGCCGCAGAAACAACAATAGCCGCATCTATGAAAACGCTGCTTTCTATGGCGCGACCATGAATATGTCGAATAGCGATATAAGCTTCTTCTTGCCAAAGAATAGGACCGCGATGCCTAGCACCATCCTCGAAGATGTCCTCGATGAGGATTATTCACCAAAGGTGGTTACCTATACCAAAGACGGTCAGACGATGAGCACGACCTCATACGACGTCGATATCAGCGCCCCATATTTCTTCATGGACAACAAATTGCGCCTAGATCATACGGCTTTATCCGCCTCGTTCCCTCATTTGACTGCCAGTGGGGCAGGTTCGCTTCTTGCCACTAGCTTAATTAGCGAGAACGTCTTCCTTTCCTCGATTGAGCAATTCTCCGTCATGAGATTCGACTATAACGGATTCTATTCTTGCTCGGCGACAACGGCGACTATGGAAGGCGCGGCGCCTTCTAACAACGTGCAGGAACTGGTCCTTGATCACCCATATGTGTTTAGGACGAGCAAAGACATCACTGTTGGCTCTAGCACTCGCAGCGTTCCTACCGTCATCGGTGAGATCGTTGATCCTAATTACCTCGTCTAAAAAAGAAGGCCACCTTAGGTGGCTTTTTCTTTGATCTCTTCTTTCTTCAAATTATAAATGGCTTCGACTGCGAATCTTATCTTGGTCAGCCATTTCTTTTTGCTTAATGGGCGTGCGAAATATGTCTCATCAGGGGAAGACAAATCGATGATTTCCCCATTGCCTTTGTAGTTATAGTCGATATGGAGGCCAAAGCTTTGGAGGGGTTCCCTATGAAAGACGACCCCACTAGGCCCTTCGACGGTTATTCCATTATCGATATCGTGAATGAGGTGGTGGCGTCCTTTTAGAGGGACGAACCCAACCTTAACACCTTCCATCTTTTCCATGATGACGTCATCCTCGAAGTGGTATGTGCCGTCTCTGACTTCTTTTTCGACGTTCTCTTTTTCCCAAGCGAACCACTCACTGACCTTCGTGAATCTAGGATGATCGCTCAGGCATGACAAAGTGCCATCTTCATTTAGACGGTACTTGACTCTGCAGGCATCGCAAGAAAGGGTTTCCCTACTAGAAGACATATGGAATTCCTTTCCACAGTGAGGGCACTGATAAAGAACTCTTTCAAGGCCTTCTGCTCTATGCGGGTAGTCGATTTTGATATGGTTTTGTAACTGATATTCCTCTTCATCGGAGTCGAAGTGGCTTTTGATGGTTTTCTGAATGTCTTCGGCGGAAAGTTCGTTGATGTCGCTTTTGCTTAATATACATTCCATCTCCGCGGTTATTGGGACCTCTCTTACGTGTTGGTCGCTCCATTGGGGTTGCCTAAGGTAAGAGCCATGGCAATTTAGAAAGACAACGGGGACCTTTAGGTATTTGACGAGTTTGCCAAGACCTTCATCGATCCTGAGCGGTTTTCCAACAAAGGAATAGACGGCTTCAGGATACATGACGAGTATTTTCTTCCTCTTCAAAAGGGCCTCTTTCATGCTAAGAAGGCTTCTAGGGTCATTGACGAATCTTCTCTTTGGCATGATGCCAGAGTGAACGCAGACGAAATACTTGTCGACGAATTCCTCGGCGGCGCAGACCCAGTAGCTTCTATGAGGGCTTGTTGCCCCTAAGCCAAGATATATGTCCATGAAGGAGGAGTGATTTGAGAGAAGAAGATAGGGTGGCTTAGGCATCTTCCCAATCTTTTTGATTGTCGCTTTCTCTTTCTTCCTTGCGAAATAGGCAGCGGTTCTGATGATGAAAGAAAAAAGGAAAAGGATCCTTTTCGGTTTCATATGGACGTCGATCCTTTTGATTTTCTTCATCTCTAAGATAAGTATAAGCCTTCAAAATAGCCTTTCCTATTTGCTTATTTCTTCCTAAGAAGCACATGAATAACTTAAAATAATCTCAATTGAGGAATGATTATGAAAAGAAAGACTCCTTTTTTGATGGCAAGCTCATCCTGTTTGGCCTTATCTCTTTTGACGGGATGTCTATATGGAATTGAACCTGGCGATCCTATTCCCGGAGAACCTAAGGTAAGCAAACCTCTTGAGGTAGGCGACACCCTCAAGAAGTGGACTTCGCCAGACGACTCTTATAACGCCCCTCTTGGCATAAAGGATGGTGGTGGCTCCGTTAATGTTTATTCTAGCGGTGGCTATGACGACAATTACGCTATTTCCTGTGACCTTAATGGCGATGGTTATATAGCAAGCAATCTTATCGAAGAGCCTTATTTTAAAGATGAGGATGCGAAAAACGGAGATATCCTTTCCCTTTTCTATTACCTTCCAGCATCTTCGAACATCAAATCCATCCAGCTAGAGGCCATTCCTTGGAATAGCCGCGCCTCGAGTGTCTTAGGCGAGAAAGTAGATCTTTCTTCCGAAGATGAAGGGGAGTGGAAAAAGGCCTCAGTGACCTACGATAGCCTTGATATGCTTGGCTCTTTGCGGCTCAATTACACTCTCACGGACCCTTCTTCTGTTGGAAGCGTGCTTCTTGATGACATCGAGATCGTCCTAGGCGAAGAAACCGTCAAGACCGATTACGAATTCAAAGGTGAGAGCCTTTGCGAGACATACAAAGACCATTTCAAAGTGGGAACTTGCCTTTCCGACACGATGGTGAGAAACACCGAAATGCGAAAAATCACTTTGGACAACTTCAATTCCATAACCGCGGAAAACGAAGCGAAGCCTGAGAGAATCCTCGATCAAAGTGCATGTCAGGCTTTAGCTAGCAACGGACAGGCAGGGGAAGTCGCAATCACGACCGCTCCATTTGAGAGAATCTACGATTGGGCCGAAGAAAACCATATCGGCGTCAGGCACCACACATTCGTTTGGTATTCGCAAACGCCATCCTGGTTCTTCACGACCGACTACACCCAAAACGGCCCAAGAGCTGGCAGCGCCCTCATGCTTGAGAGAATGGAAAACTTCATCAAGGTCACCTTAGAGACGATTAATAAGAGATGGCCAGAACTTGTCTATGCCGTCGACGTCGCTAACGAAGCGGTCGAGAATGGTGGTTACAGAACCCAGAACAACAACTGGTATTCAATCATCGGCGATGACTATGTCTACTACGCGTTTAAGTATGCCTCTAGGTATAAAGCGGATTGGCAGGATCTTTATTACAACGATTACGCTTTCGATTACCAACCTGGTTGGTGTGAATGGGCCCTTAATGGCTTCCTCAAGGACGCGATTGATGAAAAGCTCATCGATGGTGTTGGCTTACAAAGCCATCTCGATTCGAATGCCAATATGGATAACATCATCAATGATGCCAAACTCATTAAGCAAAAAGGCCTTAAGTGCCAGTTAACCGAGATCGACATCACCATCAATTCAACGAGTCAGAATGACTACGATAACCAAAGCAGAGCCTACAAGAGCCTGATCAAGAAAGTTTTGGAGAATAACGCCAAAGGAGACACGGAAATCAATTCCGTCGTCCTTTGGGGCATCACCGATGACCTCTCTTGGAAGCGTAGCCAATATCCTCTTCTCTTCACGGAGAACTACGCCAAAAAGCCTTGCTACAACGGTTTCCTTTCCGCTTTAAGCGAAGCAGATATCCAGTAAAGAAAAGCACAAAAAAAGAAAACCTCCTGCGACAATCCGCAGGAGGTATTTTTTATGAGCTTAGTTGTTTGAGCTGTTGTCTTGTCTTCTCTGGTCGGTGATGTTGTCGATGGCGATGACAAGAGCGACCCAGAAAGCGAGATCCTGATCGTCATCAATCGTGAGGATGAAGGAGTCTCTAAGGGAAATCTTTCTTGAGACGTGTCCGATTTCCTTGCCTTTTAGGGAGATGTGATAGTCGAAGCAGAAAATGTTGCCCTTAATTTCGATTTGGCCTTTGCTGCTGTCGATGAGGTAACGGTCATGGACAGAGAAGAATTTCTTCTTAAGGTAGGCAACGCGATTGCCCTCTTTGTCGTAGACCATCGCCTTTCTGACGAAGAGTCTCCAGAATTTGTTCCTGACGGTGTAGAGGGTGTTCCCTTTCATGTCTTGGACGAACTTCTTTCTGGTGAATGTCCAGAATTTGCCCTTAACGTAGAGAACGTCTTTTTCGTTCATGTCTTTGACGGTGGAACCACCACGCAAAGAAATCCATTTGTTCCTGATGCTGACTTGCATATTTTTTTTGCCCTTTCTTTTGTAAAAATATTTTATCTTATCTAGGCGAATAAGAAAAACCAGTTTTTGCAAGTAAACGCTTTCTTTTGAACAAAATAGGCATATTATTGCACTTTTTAAGCATTTTTAAGTGCTTGAAAAACATACACAAACATTTAATATTAATTTGAACGCATAGCCGATATTCGTAAGGAACTCGTATATGTGTTTTTGTTTGTAAAGGCCTCAAGGCTAATTAAAGAAAGGTACAAATATGAAGAAAATCAAATTATTGGCCGCTCTTGCACTTACCGCAGGTTTGTTAGCGAGCTGCGGCGGTGGTGATCAGCCAGCGGAATCTGGTGTTTCAACCGCCAAATCCTCTTCCACCCCGAGAAGCAGCAAATTTGTCGCTCAATGGTCCAAAGATCCAACTAAACACGTTGATCCAGGCTGCGACCATGAAGGCAAGGACGTTGAAGTCTGCTTGAATAGCTCTGGAGAAAGAGAGACCAAGATTGATAAAATCGCTCACACCTTTGGGGCTAAGGGACAAAAACACGAAGAAGAAGGCAAGACCGGATATTGGACTGCTGAATGTTCAGTTTGCCATAGCAAAGCCATCATCCTCGACGCATTGGAATACACCAAGATGGATGGAACCAACAAAGACGACACTGGTGCCACCATCAAACTCGCTAGCCCAAACGGCAGCTATGTCGAATATGAATTCACCATGCCAGAGGCTGCCACCAGCGCCGACATTGCCGTCTATGGTTGGGTTGATTATTGGCACGACGGCCGGAATGACAATCAGGATAGGGGCTTCTTCAATGGCTCCGATCCAAACGTCGGCGTTAACATCAACGGCAAAGACCTTACGATTACCAACAAGAAGACTTACGAGCAAATGGGCATGAAAGCCGGTGAAAATGGCAATGGTTCATTCACCCTTTGCGAGATGGGCGCGTTTGGCGCAATCGAGGCTGGCCCAACCAAACTCACCTATACCCGTTTAGGTTCTTACAACCTTAACATCACCGAAATCTGGATTATCTATAAGTAATCTATAGCATTGTCAATGCAAGCCGGGGCCTTAGCCTCGGCTTTTTGCTATCTTTTATAAAAAGATGAGTGACTTTTGAAGAGAGCCTTATGATAAAATCATAGGTAGCACTTTAAGGGAGATATTTATGAAGAGAGTATTTAATTTCTCAGCTGGCCCAGCCACCCTCCCCTTGGATGTTTTGAAAGAGGTCCAAGAGGAACTTCTCGATTTTGAGAATAGTGGCATGTCAATCATGGAGATCTCCCATCGATCTAAACCTTTTGAGAAAGTCTTGGAAGAAGCTATTTCTGACCTTCGCGATCTTATGAAGATCCCAGAAAACTATAAGGTCATTTTCTGCCAGGGCGGCGCTTCGACACAGTTCGCTGCCGTTCCAATGAATCTCATGAAGAACAAGAAAGCGGACTATATCCTTTCTGGCCTGTTCTCCACGAAGGCATATAAAGAAGGTTGTCTCTATGGCGATTGCAAGGTCATTGCTTCCTCAAAAGATGACAACTTCACCCATATCCCAAACCTTGAGAACCTTCCGATCAGAGAAGACGCGGATTACGTTCATATCTGCGAGAACAACACCGTCTATGGCACGAAGTTCCACGAGCTCCCTGATACGAAAGGCATACCGCTTGTTGCCGATCAATCATCTTGTTTCTTAAGCGAGCCATGTGACGTCAGCAAATATGGCGTCATCTATGCCGGTGTCCAAAAGAACGTTGGCCCAGCCGGCCTTGCTATCATCATCATCCGCGAAGACCTCATCAGGGAAGATCTTGATATCGTCACCCCGACCATGCTCAAGTGGAAGACCCAGGTCGATACGAATAGCCTATACAACACCCCAAACTGCTTTGGGATTTATGTGTGCGGCAAAGTCTTCAAATGGCTCAAGAAGTTGGGTGGCTTAGAAGCGATGAAGAAAAAGAACGAAGAGAAAGCCAATTACCTTTATGACTATCTTGACCACTCGAAATATATCGCCGTCGCAGAGAAGGAGAGCCGCTCAATCATGAATGTCACCTTCAGGACAAAGGACCCTGAATTAGACGCCTTATTCTGCGAGGAGGCCAAGAAACATGGAATCATCTCCATCAAAGGCCATAGAGCAGTGGGAGGCATGAGAGCCTCCATCTATAACGCCATGACGATCGAAGGCGTCAAAGCCCTCGTCGACTTCATGAAGGAATTCGAAAAGGAGCATCTATAAATGAAAGCCTATTGCTTGGATAAGATTTCGAAAGTGGCTTTGGCTACTTTGAAAGACACTGATAAAACCGTTGATGATCTTTCTAGCGCTGATTCGATCCTTGTGAGAAGTTCGAAGATGCACGAGATGGCTCTTCCAGAAAACATCCTTGCCGTGGCAAGAGCCGGCGCCGGTGTCAATAACATCCCGCTAGGCGATTACGCCGAAAAAGGCGTTGTTGTTTTCAATACCCCTGGGGCGAACGCCAATGCCGTCAAAGAGCTTGTCATTGCTTCCCTGATGCTTGCTAGCCGTGACATCATCGGTGGCAACGCTTGGGTAAAGGAGAACGCTTTTGACGAGAATATTTCAAAAACCGCCGAGAAAGCTAAGTCAAAATTTGCTGGCAACGAAATCTTCCATAAGAGCATTGCCGTTCTTGGTCTTGGTGCCATCGGCGTGCTTGTTGCGAATGCCTGTGTCGACCTTGGCATGCAAGTCATTGGCTATGACCCATATCTTTCGATTCATAACGCGATGCTTCTCAATAAGAGAGTCACATATGTCTCTTCTCTCGAAGAAGCGGTCAAAGATGCCGACTTCCTTACCGTCCATATTCCTCTTACCGATTCAACAAAAGGTTTGATAGGGGAAGAGCTCATCGCGAAGATGAAAGGCGGGGCGACCATCCTTAATCTTTCCCGTGACGGCATCATTGATGAAACCGCTCTTGCCAAAGCCCTTGAGGAAGGGAAGATCAAGAAATACATCACTGACTTCGCTAACCCAAATGTCGTCAAAATGCCTAACACCATTTGCTTCCCACATTTAGGGGCTTCAACCGAAGAGGCGGAAGACAACTGCGCCCTCATGGCGATAGCCGAACTCAAAGACTATCTTGAGAATGGCAACATCTCTAATTCCGTTAACTATCCTGCCGCGGATGCTGGCAAGAAAGGCCAAGGTGTTAGAATCTGTATCAACCACAAAAACATCCCGGGCATGATAAATAACTTCACGACCATCATCTCTAGAGACGGTGGCAACATCGCCTCCCTCGTCAACAAATCAAGAAACGAATACGCCTACACCATCATCGATGCAGATAAGGAGGTCGATGAGAAAGAGCTTCTTAAGGTCTCAGGCGTTCTTCGCGTGAGGGTCATCAAATAAGCTTTATGAAACTAGGAATGCCAATCCTCTTTGAGTTCAACACCATCGAGGAGAATCTCAAATTAGCTACGGAATTAGGGCTCGACTTTGTTGAGTTGAACCTTAACTTTTCCTATTGCCGAAAAGAAATGGAAGAAGGCAGAATTGCAGAGCTTTTAAAGAAATATCCTCTGCAAATCACCCTTCATTTCTATGATGAGGCTGATTTAGGATCATATCCTGAAGTAGTGGAAGGATACCTCACTCTCTTAGAGAAATATGCCTCCTTAGGAGAAGGCTATGTGAAGATGATTAACTTCCATAATAACGGTGGTCCAGTCGTTACAATCTCTGGCAGAAGGAACTATATCTACGAGAAGGAATATGACTCTTATATCAAGAGACTGATACCCGCTTTCAAAAGGGCGAAAGACATCTGCGAAAAGAAGGGCATCAAGATCGTCATCGAGAATACTGATACATGTCCAGGTGCTTCGTTCCTCAAAGATGTTTACCGCGACGAGATGAATGCCGGATTCCACTTTAACCTCGACATCGGACACGATGCCGTGATGGGTGGCTGGCTACACGAACTGTCGAAAAAGCTCCCTCTTAAGTTTGATGAGTTCCATATTCACGATTCGGACGGAAAGAGAAATCACCTTGCCCTTGGCGAAGGAACCCTTGGCGAGAGATTAAAAGCATTCAAGAAGATGGCTGAAGAGAATGACGCTTATGTCCTTCTTGAAGTGAAGTCCTCGCAAGACCTCAAAAAGTCAGTTCCATTTTGGAGAAATCTATAACGTATGAAGTGGGCTTTGTTTGTCTTCGCTTTTGTCGCGCCATTACTCGTAAGCGGCATCTTCCTTGTTGTTAAGTTACTAAAGAACAAAGAAGGGGAATTCTCTTTTAGCAACCCTATCGTCAAAGATGAAGTATGGAACTACGGTTTATCCGTTCTTTTATCAATTGCTGCAGGAATTGTAGGCGTTTTTTCATCTAATGTCAGCGCTCTAAATATCTTCGTTGGCTATGTTTTTGTTTCGCTAATAGCTAGAGAGATAACGCCTCTAGTCAAACTCAATTACAAGAAACTCGATAGAAAAGCCATAACCCCAATCATCAGGGCTCTCATCGCCCTTCTAGGCTTCGTTTTTGAGATTACTCTCTTCCAAACCTGGCCGGTCTTCCTTCTCTCTGGAATGAGGCTAGGGGCCTTTGCCCTTCTTGCTTATTTGGTAGGCAATGTTACGAAATCCTTTCATGAGAACAAAGACCTCTCAATCGTTAGGATTGCCTTTGTCTTTTTCTTCATCATCTTTTTGTTCTATGTCTCAGCAAACCCACATGCCTATTACGACGCGTATCCATTTAAGGATGATCTTAAATATCTTCATGACAACCCATACCTCTATTACAACCAGTTCGACGCTTTCATGCATGGGCAGCTTCATTTGCTTGAAGAACCAGATCTCCGTTTGTCGTCATTAGAAAATCCATACGACCCATTCCAAAGACTCGATATACCTTACCTTTGGGATACTGTCTATTTTGATGGTCATTACTATTCCTATTATGGCGTCGCCCCAATCTTCTTTGTGATGTTCCCGTTCTTTATCCTTTCTGGGTTCACTCTTGTGCCAAATGGTCTATTTACCCTAGTTTTGGCGACGATTTTGTATGCTTACGGAATCTTTAGACTCTCAATCGTACTCAAAGAAAGATACGCCGCAAATGTGCCAAGCTGGTTCCTATATGCCTTCAGTTTCTTCGTCTTCGTATCCACTTTAGGATTTAACTTCATCAGCTTCAGATGGACAGACTGGAAATACAGGGTTCCTTTCGCCTACGCGGTAGTGGGACTTACTTTCTTCCTAGCCTTTTTCTTCGAAGGGCTTAAGAGAAGCGGAATCAAGCAGCATGTATATTGGGTTTTGTCCTCAATATTCTATGTCCTTATCATGGGCTCTAGACCCGAGTTAGGAATCATGGCCATCGTCATCATTCCTTTCATCGTCAAATATCTTCTCGAGGGAAGGACCGAGATCGTCAAAGGGGAGAAGAAAAATCTCTTCCCTCTTATCTCTTTCGCCGTTTCTCTTGTTGTCGGAGGAATCGCTTTAGCAGGATACAATTACCTCCGCTTCGGAAGCTTCGTGGAGTTCGGTTCTAACTACCAACTCACCATCAACGATCCAAGGACCAACGCCCTTAATAGTGAGAGCTATTTCAACGCTTTCTATCATTATTTCTGGCAACAGCCTGTTTTCTCTTCAGGCCTACAAGAAGCGGGTTTTGCTGGGTTTTTTATCCGTGATAAGTTCCCAACTCTAACCACGGAGCGCGTTATATTAGCCCATGAGACCCACGTCTATATTCAAGACTCCGTCGGCGTTCTTGCTAACCCAATAGTCTATCTTGCTTTGCTTCTTCCAGTAGGGCTAATCGCTAACAAAAAGGTTGAGGATTGGACCTATCTAATCGTTCCTCCGTTCTTGTTGCTTATCCTCTCATGGCTTATGTACTGCCTTGGTGGAGTTTGCATGCGTTACATCCTTTATTTCTGGCCTCTTGCCGGAATCTGGGTTCTCTCCATTTTCTACTCCTCTTATTCGACTTTGGGAAAAGAAAAAGGCACCAAAGTGCCTCTAATGATAGTGTCTTTAGTGCTTACTTTCTTAGGTGCTTATCTTGCCTACAATTTGTGCAAGAACCCATTTGATGGTTGGCAGTTAGCCTAACACTCTATTTACTCCAGAAGCCAACCCTGGCTTCTTTTTTCTTTTTCGCCTCAATCTTCTTGGCAATTAGGTCGAATAGGGCACCGACGGTAATTCCAACAGGAAGATAGATGAGCATGCCATAACGGGCATTCATAGTGCATCCGACTGGGTAACGTAAGCAGAAGGCCATATAGGAGATGGCTGAGCTGATGAAAGTGATGGCAAGGAAATAGAAAGCCAAATCGTTTTCTTGTTTCTCGCTCTTGACGAGGGAGATGATCTTTCTGACGACAAGGATGATTCCACCAATGACGAAGAGGATGCCGATGAAGATGGCCAAAGTGTAGGCAAGGCCAACCATCATCAAGAACAAGGAATGATATTCCCCAAAGGATACTTCGGTTGCACCAAGACCTACCTCAGAGAAGAGTCCAGTCTTAATGAATGCGGTCCAGCAGTTGAAGTCGATCGTGCCCCATTTATACTCCGATGGAATATAAGGCGACACAGCGCGAATATTTGACATATTCCAGAAGAGATCAGGGGAAGGGAAGAGAAAAATCCTTGCAAAAACCGGGTAAATCTCTGGATCGATATACATGAAGTAATTGGTGCCATATTCACCAACGAGGTCCCAAACATAGGCGATTGGTCTGTCGTATTTGATCTTCGCATAGATTTCAAAAAAGAGACCAAGCGGGAAGACGATGACGGCGAAGATGGCCATCTGGATGATGAATCTTTGGAGCTCTTTGTTGTCCGCTTTGCCCCATTTGTTATCTTTCCTGAAAAGCATGATTAGGTCATAGGCAAAGATAGTGGCGATAGGGAAAGCTACAACGACGGTGGAGAGTTTGGTTTCCATGCCTAAGCCGATGCAGATGGCGGTTGCTACAAGCGGGACATAAGAATGTGTTTTGTGATAGCGGAGTGCTGCAAACAAAGCGGCAAATGAGAAGAGCAAGGACAAAGAGTCGTTGTTCTTATAAGCACTTATGAACCAGAAAGCAGGCGTGAAGAAGAGAATGAAACCACCGATGATTGAGGTGCGCTTGCTGAGGTTAAGTTCAACGATGACCTTATAAGCGAAATAGAGGGTGACGATGCCTTGAAGAGCGAGGAAGATCCTTGCTGTCTCAAAAGCGGTGTAATCGAATAAGGTGAAGTTAGCAAAGTGAGGGTTGCTAGCAATATTAGGGACAATTTGATCAGACCCTGCAAAATGCGGTAAGAAAACGGAGTTAGCCTTCATGAAGAAAGTGACCGCGGCATGATAGAGCTTAGGCTGATAATATTGGTTCGTTAAATCGACTTCAGGGAACTTGCCAGTATCATAAATGTCATAAATGATTGCCCAGTGTCCACCTTCGCCAAAGACACCATAGTCGTGGGTGTAAGAACCATCATCATAAGTTCTGGCCATACAGAACGGGAGAACTAGGCCAGCCGAGAAAAGGAACAAAAGGAATAATGCTTTCCTAGTTGTGAGTCTTTTTGACAATGCCGAAAGGGTAAAGTAGGTGGCGACAAGAACTTCGTAAATGATAAGGAAGACGATGAAAATGACTTGTGAGGCGTCGCTGTTAAAACCGATTTTTCCATACATCTTCTGCTGATAGATGAAGAGGAAATAGAGGGCATATAAAGCGAGTATGGCGAGAGGCCATATCACAAAACGCGCCCATTTCTTTTTGATAATGGAGCATAGCGTTTCGTCAAACTTTGTGAAATGTTCGATAACAGTGCTCATAAGATAACCTTAAACGACTAATCGTTTAGCCTTAATAATGTTGCACCTTCCTTTCTTTGAAAGGCAAGCAATGATTTCTTAGGGTTTCTTCCCCATTTGGTTTAGAATAGTCATGTTCCATATGACAAGAAAGAACGGAAAACCCATGGAAAACGTAGATAAAAATCAAGAAAACGTCGGCAAAACCCCTGTGAATGAGGTTCCTGCTGCCACAAGAAACATAAAAATCGAATGCTTGCTTTCAGCTGCCGCGATTGCTGTTGGAATGGTTATCGCCATTATCATCGGCCTCCTTGTTCCAGCGAACAAAGAGACATTTGAAATTGCCTATGGCGGAGGCGATCCTCTTATCAGAGAAAAAGGAACACTCATTGTTTCTTTGATAAACGGTTTCGCTGTGAACCTTGCCACATTGACCGCTTTCTATTTCATTAGACCAAGCGGAATCAAACCGGTTTTAGGTGAGAAATGTCGTAACCTTATTCTCCTAATTATTCTTTCTTTGTTTGGCGTTCTTGCCCATGTCGTTTTAGGCATCCTTGTCCCAGTGGTAAGCATTCCTCAATTCCTCATCCAAGCGGCCATTGCCATCATCGTCGGAGTCTATGATCTTTTCATCTACAAGCTCTACATGGAGAACCGCACATACTCGAATAGCCTTTTTTGGGAAATTTTCCGCTTTGGCATCGTTGGCTTGGTTGCCGCGGTCTTTGATTTCTTAACTGTCTTTGCCTTCAGATTCGGCGTCTTTGGAAGCGGAACCGAATGGTATGTCACCTTGGTTGCCACAACCTGTGGCTTCATCGTTGGTGTCACCATCAACTACCTCATGTCCACCTACATGGTCTATAAAGCGAGCAAAAGCAATCTCGCCAAAACAGCCAAAGGCGTTGTGTTCTTCGTTGTCCTTTCTGCGATTGGCTTAGGCATTGGCATCGGACTCGAATATCTTCTCTATGATTTATTCTTCCTGAGTCTAGGAATCGCTATCTTCATTTACCCTGTCGTCTTTGTGGTCAGAACCCTTGTGGTTATGGTCTATAACTACTTGAGCCGCAAATTGCTGATCTACAAGTAAAAGAAAAGGAGGCGGGTCGCCTCCTTTTTGTTTTTTGTTTTTCAGGAGAGTTATTTCTCTTCTTTTTTGCTATCTTCCTCGTGGTAGGACTTTTCGGTGTTGACGCTCCAGATGGAAGATTTGTCAGGATTTCCCGAAAGGAAGACGTCGACCGCGGTGATGCCACAAAGCATCGAGTGGTCCATGTTGTTGTAACGGTGTTGGCCGTTTCTGCCGATGCAGTAAAGATTAGGAATGCTATTGAGGTATTTCTCAACGATGTCGAAGTGATCGTAGGCGCCGAAGTAAGCAGGATAGGCTTTCTTGACGCGGATGCGGGTTGCATCGAGAACGTTCTTCTCGCTTTCGATAACGCCCATTGAGATGAGCTCTTTGACGGCCATGTCGATGAAGTCCTTGTCGGAAGCTTCCCACATCTCGTCGCCTTCGGAGCAGAAGTATTCTAAGCCAATCCAGATATGCTTCTCTGGGTCATCGACCATGTATGGGGACCAGTTATTGAAGATTTGGATACGGCCAAGTTTGACATCCCTTTCCTGAACATAAATCCAGTTGTCTGGGACGATGTTGTTGAGGGTTTTGATCTTGGTTTTGTTCTCGATTTTGAGTTTGTCAAGAAGAAGACCGACGGTGATGAAGTCGCGGTATGGGAGGTTTGTTCCGGTTTTGTATACCTCCTTGCTCATCTTATCTTCGCCGATAGCGGCGATGAGGTCCTTGATTGGCATGGTTGAGAAGACGGCATCGCATCTGAAGGCTTTCCCATCTTTTGCGACCAAAGAGGTGATGTTGTTGTTTTCATCGAGGTTGATTCTCACGACTTCCTTTTCGTAGAGGATCTTTCCACCCTTGGCGACAACTTCGCTAGCGAGTTTGGTGTAGAACTGACCTGGACCGAACTTTGGATATTTGAACTGTTCGATAAGAGAGGTCTCGACTTCTTTGTTTTTCTTCTTGAAAGGCTTTGTCAAGGCAGACCAAACGGCTTTCGTAAGAGAAAGGCCTTTGACACGCTGAGCACCCCAAGAAGCGCTGAGCATCTTTGGAGAAACACCCCAAAGCTTCGTGGTGTATGACTCAAAGAAGAGCTGATAGAGAGGTTTGCCGAAACGGTTAATGTAGAAATTCTCAAGGGAGGTCTCTTCCTTCTTGTGAAGACATGAACCGAGATAACCGAATCCGCATTTCATCGTGCGGAAGAAACCCATGTTCTTGATGGTCGAGAATTTAAGGGAGATTGGGTAATCGAAGAATTTTCTTAAGAAATAGATACGGGAGACGCGGTGACGGAGAAGCATGACGTTGTCTTCTTTCTCTGGGTCTGGTCCGCCTTCGACGAATTGCTTGTTTGTGCCAAGGATTTTGTCGTCGTAACTTGGCTGGCCCTGGGTTGGCATGAGCTCATCCCAAAGGCTATTGACTCTTTCGTCTTTCGTGAAGAAACGGTGTCCGCCGATATCGATGTGATTGCCTTTGTATTCGGCGGTGCGTGAAATGCCTCCGACGAATTTCTCGGTTTCGAGGATGATCGGTTTGATATCGCTTCTTTTTAGAAGCTCATAGGCGGCAGTGAGTCCGGCTGGGCCCGCGCCGATGATTAATACATTCTTATTATCCATGATGAAGATCCTTCTATGCTCAAAGGCAATAATAGCCATGGAGCTCTCTAATTCAAGAATAGTTTTCGCAACTTAAAACATTGTATGCCTTTACAAAGGCAGAGGACAGGAAGAAAGATGCTTTTTAGAGAAGATCATCAAGCTCTTTTGCGTCATCGATGAAGGTGATATCTTCCCAAACGGTTTCCTTGATATAGCCTTCTTGGATCATTCTGTTGATTTGTTCTCTTGTCGGCTCATAGAAGCCTTTGTAATTAACGACGATGGTCTTAGGCGTGACAATGCCCATTCTCTTCCAGCTGATGACATCGGCCATTTCCTCAAGGGTGCCAAATCCACCAGGAAGGATGACGTAAACATCGCCTAAGGCTGCCATTCTTTCTTTTCTGATGCCCATATTTGGGACAAATTCAATGACGTCGTTATTCTTGTCGACGACGTTTCTGAAGATTTCTGGGACAACGCCGATGATTCTGACGCCAGCCTCATTAGCGGCTTTGGCGAGAACGGCCATCGTTCCGCTTCCGGAACCGCCAAAAACAAGCGTGTGGCCTTTCTTTCCAATGACTTTTGCGACTTCGACAACTTGGTCGATGTATGATTGGTTTGCAGGTGTTTGGGCACCTAAGAATACTGCTACGTTCATGTTTACTCCTTAGATTTTCGAATAGAGCGATGCCATTCGATATGTTATGTATTTTATGCGATTTACGTTAGGTGCGAACATACCTCTTGAGATAAGTACCAGATTTTTATAAGGTCTTTGCTTTTCATAAAGGCTATGCGCAAAAGCGTCTACTGTTTTGTTTTCAAAGACAGTTCTCGTTGGATTGATCATGACATAGAAATTGCCAGAAAGGGTTTCTACTATGATGGTTCCATCGTTTTCCAAGGTTCTTGGGTCTGGGAAATATGGGGCGATGTTCATGACTTCCTCCCTGAATTTGCCTCTAGAAGCCTCTTTTTCTAAGAACTGAATCGACATGTCATAGATTCTTCTTGGCAAGAAATTTCTTTCGAATTCTTTTTTGATAACACTCTCGTAAGTACGGTCGATTTCCTCAGATAAAATATCCGACATCGTGTTCTCGTAGACGTGGGAATAGAAGAAGTCATAAAGAGGATCGCTGAATTCGTAGTAGTGTTTTTTCTTGTCCGACTCAAAGTGAATAGGCGATTTCTTTCTGATGATGTCCATTTCGATGAGCTTGTTTAGGATGTAATCGAAATCGCCGGTAGGGGATTTCATCTTGAAACTATCCTTGAGTTCACCATAGTGAGGGAAGCGGTGACTCGCTAAAATCGTCAAAAGGGTATCTGCTTCGTATTTTCTGGTGAATGAGCCACGAAGATCCGCCTCAATCTTCATTCTCAAAGGTGAATCTTTATAAAGGAGAAGGTCTTTTAAGTTCTTCGCAAAACCTTTTTGGGGCTGAAGCATAACGTTATAAAGGGGAAGCCCACCGAAAACAGCAAAATAGGAAAGCTTATCGTCAAGCAAAGCGGTGGGGTAGAAAGAAGAAGCGGCTAGATATGTGAATGGGTGAAGTTCAATCGCCTCACTGAAGAAGTCATCAAAGAACTCTTTGTTTGCGTTATAACCCTGTGTTGAGGTCACACCTATAAACTTGATGTTGCCATATTTGGAAAAGCGGTCCTTGAAGCTTAAGAAAAAAGCTTTAATTTCGAGGCTGGTTGACAGGAGTTTCGCTAGGTCGTCGATAACCAAAACTATTTTTTGATTGACGGAATTTTCGTAGATAAATTTAATGAGCTGAGAAATGTCGTTCGAAGCAGGCAGTTCCACATTGGGAAATGCTTCGATGCACTTAGCCCGGATGTGGTTAATGACGGAGTCTTTATTCTCGTTTTCGATATGGAGGAAGATCTTCGCGGACAAAGTCCCTCTGCTCGCTATGTGGACCAGGGAGCTTTTGCCAACGTTCTTTTCTCCGTACACGAGTAAAGACCCATAGCCAGCACGGCTCAAAAAACCCTTTATACGGCCTATCTCATTTTGACGTTCTTTAAACATTAAACACCTCCTCAGTTCTCACTAGAAAATAATCAAGTATAAGAAATAAAGGTGGAAATTTAACGAGTATAACTAAAGAAAGTTAAATTTTTCCTTTTTTGCAAATTCTTGATCCCTCTAGAACTTGTAAAGAAAATTTTGATGTTTTTCTCCTTATTTAAGATAAATAATCCGTATTTTTTTGTAAATGAAAATTACCGACAAATTGCAAAAAAGTATGCGCAAAACCACGATTATTTCATCAATGGTTTTTTAAGATTATGTGGAAAGGTTAGAAAGTGCCTCTTTTATTGAAGAAAAGATTCTTTTCTGAAGTTTGTTTTATTTTTCTTTAGACGATAATATTCTAGTGAACTTATTGGAGGTTTATTAATGAACAAGATTGCTATCCTCATCGATTCAACCGGCGACCTTAATGCCGAGCTTCGTGAAAAACATGGAATCGATGGCTACTGCGCCATGCACATCAGCTATGACGGAAAAGAGATTCCTGCTTCCCTTGATTGGGATGCCGGCGTTCAGCCAGAAGAGCTTTATAAAGTCTTAACAGAAGGCAGAAGAATCTATACTTCCGCCGTTACCGTTCAGGAATATGAAACACAGTTTACCAAATATTTGGAGCAAGGCCGCGATGTCTTATATATTTCCTGCTCCAGCGGTCTTAGCGCTTCGATCAATGTTGCCCACCAAGTTGCAGATAGACTTAACCCAAAATACGAGGGCTGCAAAGTCGTTTGCGTTGACTCTTTAGTTTCTGGTTATGCCCAGGGTCTTATGGCCATCAAAGCCAGAGAACTTGCTAACGCTGGAAAAAACGTTGATGAGATTGCTGCCTGGCTTGAAAAAGAACGTCTCAAATTCAACCAGATTGCCTCTTGCGAAACCCTTAGATATCTCAAAGCCGCTGGTCGTGTTACTGCGGCTGCCGCTTTCTTTGGAAACCTCTTTGGTGTCAAACCTATCCTTATCAGCGATGCTAAGGGCCATAACTTCGCCATTAAGAAAGTCAAAGGCCGCCTTCCATCCATTAAGGAAGTCGCCAAGATGACCGTCGAGAGCTGCGAAGATATTGAGAACAGCACCATCTACATCGGTCACATCGTTGATCCTGATGGCGCTGAGATGCTCAAACAAGAGATTCTTAAACTCGCCAAACCAAAAGAAATCTACATTGGCATGATTGGACCAATCGTTGGTGGATCCACCGGTCCTGGTACCATCGCTGCCTATTTCTATGGCAAAGAAGTCACCGTCAATGCTGACTAATATCTATTAATTACTCTCTAACTAAAACTAAAACTAACCTCTCTCTTATCCTATGAAGACTATTACCGGAAAAATCTTCTCGGAGATGGTTCTTAATGGTTATCGTGACCTCAAGAATCATTACGAGAAAATCAATGACCTCAACGTGTTCCCCGTCCCAGATGGTGACACCGGAACCAACATCGCTGCCACCCTCACAGGTGGCGTCAACGCCATGAAAGACGCCAACTTTGATTCCATCGGAGATGTGGCCGAAAAACTTGCTGGCGGCATGCTTTTAGGTGCCCGTGGAAACTCTGGCGTCATCATCAGCCAGTTCTTCCAAGGCATTTCAGAAGCACTTAGCAGCCTTGAAACCGCCAACGTCACACAGTTTGCTAGCGCTCTTAGAAGCGGAACCTCAAAAGCCTATGAAGCCGTCGTTCACCCAGTCGAAGGCACTGTCCTTACCGTAGCCCGTGAATCGACCGTCTATATCATGGACAACCTTTCTCACATCAAAGATTTCGAGACCTTATTCGAAAACCTTCTCCGTGAGATGAGACTTTCTCTTGATAGAACCCCAGACCTTCTTCCAGTCCTCAAAGAGGCTGGCGTCATCGATAGCGGTGGAGCTGGGCTTGTCTACATCATGGAAGGCATGGGCAAATACGTTGTCGGCGAAGAAGTCGCTGATGCTGAATTCAATGGCCCAACCAACGGTGTAGCTACCGATGAGAAAATCCCATTCGATGAGAATTCCGTCCTCGATTATGGCTATTGCACCGAATTCATTCTTCAGCTTCTCGTCTCAAAATGTGACCCAAAGGCCTTCGATCTCAAAGAGATGATCCATTTCTTGGAAGGCATTGGCGATTCCATCGTTGCCCTAAAACAAAAGAGCATCGTCAAAGTCCACGTTCACACCAAAGAGCCATGGAAAGCCATCCAATACGCTCAGAAGTTTGGCGAATTCGTCACCTTCAAGATGGAGAACATGTCCATTCAGCATAACGAAAAGCTTCTCAAAGAGATGCCAATCGAAGAAGAAAAGCCAACTGAGCACATCGTGCCAAACGTGAAGCGTCAACCAGTCCAAATCGTTGCCGTTTCCCCATCTAGCAGCATCACCGAGCTCTTCCTCAACATGGGTGCCAACCAGATTGTCTCTGGCGGACAGACCATGAACCCAAGCGCCGACGACTTCATCAAAGCCTTCGATGCCGCTAACGCCGACGACATCATCGTCTTCCCAAATAACAGCAATATCATCCTTACCGCTGAACAAGCCGGAAAGCTTTACGACAAGAGCAGAGTCCATGTTCTTCACTCTAAGAGTGTGGTGGAAGCTTATAGCGCTCTTTCGATGGCTTGCTTCGATGGTCAAGATGTCCAAGAGTGCATCGACAGTATGATCGAATCGATGGAGGGTGTTATCTCTGCTGAAATCTCTCCAGCTGTCCGTGATTCCCTTAATAACGGCATTGAGATCAAGAAGGGTGACTACATGGGCATCCTCAAACACAATATCGTCTCATCTTCGCCTGATATGATGGAAACCATCAAAGAACTCCTCAATAAAGTTCCAGAGATCGAAGAGAAATCCGTCTTCACCATCTTCTATGGCCAGGATGCCAACGATAAGATGAAAGAGGATCTCCAAAACCTTGTGAAGAAAGACTTCCCAAGTCTTGAGATGATTGAGATTCAGGGCAATCAGACCATCTATCCTCTCATCTTCGCTCTCAAATAGAGAATCAAACAGTTAAGGACCCCAATTGGGTCCTTTTCTTTTGTCTCAATTCAAAAAGAAGCAGGTTATGCTATAGTTTTTGTAATGAAGGCTTTACTAATCTATTCCCATAACACGGGAGCGAATAAAAAAGGTTTCGCGAACAAACTCAGCTATGTTTTACATAGGTTAGCTACTGTTTTCGAAACTCTTGATCCTGTATGTACTCTTTCGAAAGAGGAAGCGAGAAGGCTCATTATCCAAAAAGGAAATGACTACGATTCCCTTATTGTCATCGGGGGAGATGGCACTTTCAACAACGCACTCAACTCTTTGATGGGCCTTGAGAATAAGCCGATGGTTGGATATCTCAACTTTGGCACGGTTGGTGATGTTGGTAAAGCTTTTGGATTAAAGAACGATTTCAAAAAAGATGTAGAGATAATCGTTGACCAGAATATAAAAGAAATCGACGTAGGCAAATTAACGCAGGATCAAAAGACCTATTATTTCGCATACACGTGTTCCATAGGTGCGTATAGCGATATCCCATATGTCGTAGAAAGAAGAAAGAAAAGAAGGGTTGGAAAACTCGCATATTATGAGAAAGCAGTAGGGGAGGCATTTAAGAAAAAACTCATAAAATACACGGCAAAAGTTGATGGGAGTAAGGAAGTCTCAGGGGCTTCGCCTTTCATCATGTTCCTAAATGGAACGCATATGGCTGGATTCAAAATCAACAAAGAATGTTCATATGATGATGGAGAATTTGAACTCTACCTCACAGAAGAAGGGCCTTTCAATGGCCTTTTGCATTACGTTCCCTTCAAAAACATCGAACCTTTATTGATAAAGAAGTGCGAAATAACGGTTCCAAAAACAGAGTTTTGGTGCCTAGATGGCGAGAAAGGACCTGCTGGAGAAGCTGTTGTCGAAGTGTGTCCAAAAGCCATAAAAATCTATGCAAATAGTCACTAAAAACATGTTTTTTATTCAAAAACCCACTGCAAAATGGGTATTTTTCTTTTTTTCTTAACATTTTGCGCTAATATAAAAACAAAGGGGAAACTACATGAGAAAATCAAAAGCTTCAATTTTCATCTTTGCAGTGCTTTCACTCATCCTCGTTGCTGCTGGCGCTGCGATTTGCTTTATGATCCCTTCAATGGTACCTGCTTTAGCAGGCAAAGATTTGGTCGCTGCCCTTGGCGAAACTTTCACCGTTTTGGGCGCTACGTTTGCTTTTATCAATCCGATCTTTGACATAACGATTGTTGTTGCCTTAGCGATCGTTGCCGTTTTATGGATCATCAACCTTGTGCTTCTTATTGCAAAAAAGAAGTTTGGTCAGTTGGTTCCAAATCTCATCTGGCTTTTAGCTGGTGGACTGGCTGTCATCTTATTTGCTCTTTCCGTTATTCCTGTTAACGGAAAAGGCTTAATCTTCGAAGGAATTATCGGTGAGCAAAACTTCCACGATATCTTCGGAATGGTCATGCCTGCCTTTATTGGTGGCGAGATCGTTGCCGCTATCTTGGCCATTGCCATCGTTGTTGTCCTCGCTCTTGGCTACATCCTCGGTCTTGTTGCCATCGTCAAATCAACATCGCTTCTTTTAAGGAGACGTGAGAGCGCGCCTCTTGAAGATTCTTACACCTATGAAGAACTTCCTGAACAAGAGGAAGAAATGGAGGAAGAAAAAATGATTGAAGAAAAGAATCAAGAAAAGGTCGAATTCGACGAATACGAAGACGACGCTACCCCGACAATCATCCAGAATTTCTACAATGGCGCCCCGATGCCAAACAACGACGGTTGCCAATGCCATTGCCACGAACACGAATGTGAGTGCGAAGAAGAAAGGCCTCTCACTGCTAGGGAGCTCCGCGAAATCATCCGCGAAGAGCTTGATGAGCGTGAACACCCAGAAGAGAATGAGCCTCTCAGTGATGAGAGAGCCCGTGAAGTCATCCAGGAAGAAATCGCCGCTTATTACGGAAAAGAAGAAACCGAAGAAGGCGATTCCGATGTCATGACTGCCGATGACCTCAGAAAGATGATCAAAGAAGAGGTCGAAGGCCTTGTGAAACCTTCTGACGGAACTTCTCTCACAAAAGATGAGATCCGTGAAATCATCCGCGAAGAGCTCGGCGCTCCAAAAGAGGAAAAAGAAAGCCTCTCCGCCGACGAGGTCCGTACCATCATCGCCGAGGAACTTGCCAAATACCTTCAGAACATCGCTGTTGTTGAAGAAGTGGAACCTCAACCTGAGCCAGAGCCTGAGCCAGAGCCTCAAACGGAACCAGAGCCAGAGCCTCAACCGGAACCAGAGCCAGAGCCACAGCCTGAGCCAGAACCGGAAGAAGCTAAAGAGCCTGTTATCCGTCTCTCCTTCGCTGAGAAGATGACTGGTGCCACAAAAGAAGTCAAAGACAACTATAACGACCTCAAAGCCTATGCCTTCGGCTATGGCCTTAAGAGCCGTGTTGCCAATGGTGGTGACACATTCCGTCTCCACACCAAGACCTACTTCCGTATCAACATGGTCGGAAAAGGACTTAAGCTCTATTACGCCCTCGATCCGAAGGATTACGAGAATTCTCCAATCCCAGTCCAGGACGTTGGCCACAAGAACCTCTACAAAGACATTCCTCTTTGCTTCAAGGTCAGAAGTGGACTTTCCGTCAAACGTGCCAAGCAGCTCATCGATGATGTCTGCGGCAAAGCCGGATTGACTTACGGAGCCTCCGTCGACACTCGCGACTATGCCGCCGATCTTGTTAACTATGTTAACGATAATAGCGGTGATGCTGAAGACGACGACGAATAAAGCATTGTCTCCTATGGAGCGGGGTTAAAAGCCCCGCTTTCTTTTTTATAAAAATGCCCGCATTTTTGAAGTCTTTTCCTCTTTGTGCTAGAATATCTAGGTCGAATAAGGAGTTCGACATATATTGGACCCTCTAAGTTGGCTGTACCTAGCTCTCATAATCATATCCGTAATATTAGCCGCCTACTTTGCGCTTGCTGAGACGGCTTTTTCTTGTCTTAACAAATATCGTTTCCAGGTCCAGAAAGACCACGGATCGAAAACGGCGAAGGCTGTTCTTTTCATTGCCGAGAGATTTGACACAACTTTAGTTGTGGTCTTAATCGGCACCAATGCCGCAAGTGTTCTTATTTCCGTCATCAGCACCATTCTTTTCACCCAAAGGCTCTTCCCGACTTTAGACCCATCTATCGCTGGTCTTATATCTACGGTTGTCATGACAATCATCCTCTATCTCTTTGGCGAAACGATTCCGAAGCAGATTGGGAAGAAAATCCCTAACAAAGTCGCATCGATTACCGTTTATCCGCTTTTGGCTTTCTATTTCCTTATCTGGCCTATCGCCATGATTTTTAGCGGAATCTCTTGGCTTGCCAAGAAACTATTCCCAGCTAAAGAGGAACCGGAAGTCACCGAAGATGATTTCACAAGTGCGATCGAGCTAAAAGAAGAGGAAGGCCTCATTGAAGAAAATGAGAGCGATGTCATCCTCAATTCAATCGATTTTTCCGATACGGCCGTCAAAGAAGTCCTCACTTCAAGAAGAAAGATGTTCACCATCGATCTTAGCGGGCTCACAAATGAGGACGTCGCTAAGATTGTCTGTGAGACCAAGTACTCAAGAATCCCCGTATATGAAGGGGAGATAAATGACATCAAAGGCATCCTCATCGTCAAGAAGTTCCTTTCGATGTACCTCAAAAAGAAGAACTTCGATATTAATCAAGCCATTGAGAAACCATATATCGTTGACCCAAGCGTCAAGATAGACGATTTGACCGACGGCTTCAGAACGAACCACACCCAATCGGCTCTCGTCTACAAAGATGGCAGATTGGTTGGTCTCGTCACCATGGAGGACGTCCTTGAAGAACTTGTCGGCCCAATCGGCGAGAAAGAAGCGGCATTAGGAGGCACCACGAGATGAAACCGATTGATTTCGTGTATTTAGCCATAATCATCCTTTGCCTTCTTCTAAGCGCCTCTTTCAGCGCCTCTGACATGGTTTATTCTTGCGTCAGCCAATCACGCCTAGAGAAAGACAAGTCAAAAGTCTCCAAGAAGGCCCTTCTTTTAGCAAAGAATTACGACAACACGATTGCCACAATCCTATTTGGCAATGACTTCGTTAATGTTCTTGCTTCATCCTTGACCGCCCTTTTGTTCATGGATGTTTTTAGAGGCACTTCCTTAGAGAACATGGCGGAGACAATAGGGGCCCTTGCTCTTCTTTTCGTCCTCCTTCTCTTTGGTGAAATAACCCCAAAAGCCATCGCAAAAAACCACTCTTTCTTCCTTTCTAAGCTTTTTGCGGGATATATCAACGTCCTCAAAACCATCTTCTTCCCATTCGTTTGGCCGAGCACCAAATTTGCTGAATGGATTTCTTCGCCGTTCTTAGAGAAAGCAGGCGAGGAAAGCAAAGTCGCTAGCGATGAAGAGCTCGAGGCGATGGTCAACGCCATCGAAGATGAAGGCCTCATTGACGAAGACCAATCTGAGCTCCTTTTGAGATCCCTCGATTTCAAAGAGACGAGTTGTTACGAAATCATGACCCCACGCGTCAAGATTTTTGGATATGACACTGATTCATCTTTTGAGGAATTCTTGAAGAGGAGAGGCGTCTTTGATTTCTCTCGCATCATCGTCTATAAAGGCGACCTCGACCACATTCTTGGCTACCTGCCAGTAAAGACCCTTCTTAGAGAGATGGTCAAAGGCACTTTCTCGTCATATGAGAGTCTTATTATGCCGATCGTCAGTGTTCCCCGCACGATGATGGTTTCAAGCGTCATGGAACTCATGAAGGAAAACCGCCATCACATTGCTCTCGTTAGGGATGAGTTTGGCGGCACCGAAGGCATCATCACCCTTGAGGATATCCTTGAGGAACTCGTCGGTGAGATGTGGGATGAAAACGATAAGCCTTCAACCTCAATTGTCAAAGGTCCAAAAAGAAACACTTTCATCGTCAAAGGCGATACCAACATCGATGATTTCTATAACTACTTTGGCCTTGATCCAGATAAGCTTCTCGAAGACGATTACTCAACCGTTTCAGGCTGGGTTGTCGACAAACTTGGTAGATTCGCGGAAGTAGGGGATGTCGTGAGCAACGGACCTATTAAGCTCACTGTCACCAAATGCAAAGAATACACCGTCACCGAGGCGCTTGTTCGCTGGAATAAAAAGAAACCCGTCATCACTGACGAGTAATCTATTTGCTGATGGGCTTGAGGCCTCTGTTTCGTAGGGCCTCAAGATAGAGATCATATATCTCCTCTGCTACCTGCTGGGGAGTTTTTTTGTCTGTCTTTATTTTGTAATCGACATAGCCACTAAGCTTTTTGGAGGAGAAGGCATATTGATCTTTCATGATTCGCATATAGATATCGCCCTCTTTGTCTCCGCGAAGACGCATCCTGGTCTCTCTTGTTTTTGGAGCAGCCATAAGCTGGAAAGAGACGATGAGGTCATTCTTAAGCTTCTTGAATGTCTTCAAACCATTAGGATCGAGAATGGCGCATTTATTCTCACTCACCTGAGCCTTAGAACAGCCATAGTGGTGATCGTCGTAAGTGGTGGTCTCAACGAAGGCATCGCTTTTCTTTAGGAGATCAAATGTCTCCTCATTCACGAAATAATAATCCACGCCGTTTCTTTCTCCTTGGCGTGGCTGTCTTGTCGTGTGCGTTACCGCCTTTTTTATGTCGTAGTCCTTTTTGAGGATTTTCGCGACTTCGGTTTTGCCGCTCGCACTTGGTCCGACGATGATAATCATGGACATATTATAAACTACTTTCGGCCGTTTGCAGGTTGCAATTTCCTGAAAAAGTTCATCAAAGATGAAAAACACGGATTTCTCTGAATTTGTGAAAAAAGTCCCATTTCCCAACTATTAGATAAGTGAGGGCTAAGAACATGAAAGAAGACAGATGCCGATTAAGCAAAACCGAAGAGGAAATGATCACCAAGGAATATTCATTCTCGCTCTCCCAAAGCGGACTTCCATCAAACACGCATGTGTATGATCTCAATACCTCTTACCTAAGGTTCCGCATGCCTCGTAAAGAGGCCTCTTTTCTCCTTAAGGCGAATGAGTTTTTCAAGAAACTGACATTCGTTCAGGGACTTATATTCGTGAACGACTATCTTGAGAGAGGGAAGAACTACCGTTTCTGGTGGATGCGTTATGGGAACAAAGAATTCTATGAGCAAGAAAGGAGGAAGTTGCAGTGGAAACTAAAAACAAAATTCGCCTACCTCATGGGTTAAAGATAAAAACCCTTTTGCTGACTCTTGGTCTTTTAACACCTTTATTGACATCGGCGTGGGATTTCAAATACTACTGCTTCGACACAATAACCGAAACATGCTATCTCGATGATTTCGTGTGGTTGCCTAACGACCAACAAGACCGCAGAACGACGCTTCACATGCACATGCTCAAAGATGCGGACGTCGCATTCTGTGTCGAAGTGGATCACACCTACACCGATGAAAACGGTAAGCGAACGTCTCTTTTATACCACAACGCCCGACCGGAGATAGATTGGATCGATAGCCGTTTTGACTTCCAATCATATAGGAAAGGCCAGACGATCGATTTCAATATCGAAGTCCCTTATTCACAGTTAGAAGTAGGGGATATTGAACAACACCTTACTATAGACATAAGGGTTCTGGTCGCGCCGGAAACGGTCGAGTCTTATACGGTCAAAGTCGAATATGGTTACCTCTCTCCAAATTGCATCACTGATGTGCATCATTCTTTTACGAACCCAAAGGCTTTCGCGGGGCGTTACTGGGGCAAATTGCTTTTGGGGACCACAAGTTACACCTGCATCAATTTCAAAGGGCTTGAGGACGAATATGTGCTAGATTCGCAAGGGTTTTTGCCTCTTGAGGACATGCATTTCTTCTTTGAAGAATTCGATCATTCATGGAGCCCTCTGACAATGAAGAAGGGCGAGCTCCGTTTCTATAACTACCTTGATGATTTCCATATTGGAACAAGGAAAGTCGATGAGCTCAAAAGGCCGTACATCGGAGTTCCTTTGGAGCTTGTCCCAAAGGGAAAAGAATCATATCTTCGTTCCAAAAAGTTCCTCTATACGAAATTGGATGGGCGTTACCAGACAAATGATTATCATCCTGAAACCCAAGGCTATACATACAGTACGAGCGTTATCATGCCGCCCGTAAAAGGTACAAAGGCGAGATTTTACGACTGCCAAATCATCCTAGAGGGCATCGGCGTCATGAATACAGATATGCTGAAGTATTCATTCACGGCCCTCCGTTATTCGAATGAAATTGGGTCAAAGATCAATAGCCGTTACTATGTCACGGAGGTAAAAGTGGATGCTTAATTTTCTTCTTTTTGCCGCGGTGTTCGTCCTTTCGTTATCTGTCTATTCGTATTCGTATACATGCAATGGAATCATCAACACATTCACCGCTTTTGACTTCACCTTTGCCCAGAATGCGGTGGTGATGGATATCTATGGTGGTCCGCCTCATTTTGAACCGAAACTCTTTTATTACATCGCCAGGAAATACTTTACTGAAAGCTTTATGAGATACCGAGTTGACGAATGGGAAGTCAATCTCGAATTCTTTGATTACAAAGGCAAGAAGAGTGGTCCCGAGTCTAAGGCGGTGGTCACTTTGGATTGCCGGTTCAACAAAACCTTCAGATATCAAGACTGCAAGGCATTTGAGATTAGGGAGGGCAAAGCTATATGAGTGGCAATCCAGTAACCTTTTTGGAGAGTTCTTTCCTTTCGCCTTTACTCAACATAGAAGGGGTAACTGACATCTCCTATAACGGGAAGGATCTCTTCTATGTATCCAATGAGAAAGGAAGGCAAAGAGCGGGCATAGAAGCGAAGAAGGAAGATGTCTCGTCTTTCCTTAGACAATTGGCAAATCTCACTGAGCATCAGTTCAGCGTTCAATCCCCGATTCTCAATATCAGCTTTGGGAGATACCGCATGAACGCAGTCAATTCGTCATTAGCGAGAAGAAAGAATGAGAAGGCCTTCACTTTCTCTTTGCGTTTAGAAAGCAGCGATTGCAAAATCACCAGCAAATCTTCCTTCTTTGACAAAAAATCGCTGCAAATCCTCAATCAATTAATCAAAAAAGGAGAATCGATTATCATCGGAGGAAAGGTCTCTAGCGGCAAAACAGAACTCCAGAAATGGCTTCTTCAAAACATGGCTCCGTGCACAAGGGTCATCGTTATTGATGACGTCGAAGAGCTTGATATGGTCGAAAACGAAAACATCGATCTGACGACGTGGCTCGTGAGCGAGCAAGGCAAAGGAGCGTCCTTTTCAGACCTCATCAAAAACGCTTTGAGGAACGATCCGGATTACATCGTCATTGCGGAAGCTCGAGGCGAAGAGATGCTCGACGCTCTCGTCAGTGCCATGAGTGGCCACCCCATTATCACGACCGTTCATGCCGAGAACCTGAACGCGATGCCTGACCGTGTCGCTAGACTTGCTATGACTGGCAACAAAAGGCTCTTCAAAGATGAGCTTATGGGAGATATTTCAAGGCATCTCCGTTATTACGTTTATGTCGAAAAAGAGATAGCAAAAAACGGTTCGATCAAGCGATATGTCAAAGCAATCGGGCATCTAGACGAAACGAGCAAAAAGATGTCTGTCATTTATGAAAGGGGGAAGGAATCATGAAAGGCTTTTTATTCTTGTTTGTGCCTTCTTTGTATTTCGCCATCGTCGCCTACGTGACGACAAGCAACCTTTTGATCGGAGGATCTGTTTTCCTTATCTACTTCGCTATTTCGATCCTCTTCATAAAACCACTTGTTAAAAGATATCTCGATAAAAGGAGGAAACGTCATGAAGTATTTAACTTCATCAACCATTTCATCATCTCGCTTTCCATCACGTCGTCCATTGATCAAGCCTTTGAAGATGCCACCATCGACGCAAAAGGAGAAGAAAAAGAGGTCCTTGATTCGATAAGCGCGCTGACGAGCATGGAAAAAATCGAATACCTGTTAAGGTATTTCGAGGATGATATTTACCCAGTCTTCTTATCAATCGTTAAAGCCTATTTGGAAGAAGGGGGCGACCTTCTTGAGATGTCCTCGCAATTGCTTAACGAGGTAACTTCAAATGAAGAGAAACATAACTCCCTTGAAACCATCAGAAAGAAATCGCTCGTGCAGTATGGCTCCTTGTGGTTTCTTAGTACGATTGTTCTCGTCTTCTTGCGCTTTGGCCTATCTAACTTCTACGACTCTTTGACGAAGAACATCCCATACCTCCTCACCTCAATCGCCTATTTCTTGATCGCCATCGTGTCCTTCTACGTTTACGCAAGGGCATATACAGGCGAGAAGATAAGTCTAGAAAGGAAATGACATGAAAAAGAACAAGAAAGTGAAGAAATCCTGGTCCGTAGCTTTAAAAGAATCGGGATTGAATCCAAAGAAGGAAATCGCCTTCATAGTGATGACGAATATCTCTCTCCTCGTCATGGCTTTTTTCGCCTATAGGATGAGCGAAGCATTAATCGCCCCGTTATCCATAATCCTCCTGATTGCGGTCTCCGATTTCTTCCTCCTAGGAAAAGCTTCTAGGGTGAAGAAGATGAGGGTCGAAGAACTTGAGAAAGAATTTGTTCACGTTTTCTCTTATTTCAAGATTTTCGTTACGAATGGAAGGCCGGTTTATAACGCCCTCGAGGACTGTGTCCGTTATTCATCCCCGGCGATGAGCGATCTTTTGACGACTCTACTAAAGGACATCGATGCCGACAAGAGCGTTAAGCCATATCTCACGTTTTCAACTAATTTCCGTAGTCTTGAGATCAGGCAAGTCATGATCAGCATCTACAAAATGGGGAATGAAGGGGGTTCATCAACATACATTCAGCAATTCGAAAGCGTCTTCTCTTCCGTTGCGGCCGAAAAGAGGAAATACCAAATCAGCAAATTCGAAAGCACACTCAATAACAACAATTTCTTGCCGCTAGCTGACAGTGCCTTGACGATGGGCTTAATCGTCGTCGCAATCGTCGTAATCATGGGGAATCTTGCATATGGGATCTAGTTTAGGTTTTCTTTTGTCTTTATTTTTCTCGGTCCAGGTCATGGCCTATGTTGGGGATCTTACCGTCATTCAGCAAATCTATAGCATTTTAGACACGGTTTCCGTGACAGCGGGGCATCTTATTTCCCTAGAAGGCGGAATCAGCGAAAAAACCAAAAGGTACGTCTTTGACAGAGCTCAGGCTTACATTTACCCGGTCAGTAAGGAATACGCAGTCATAGGTGACATCTTTGAATTCGTCATCGCCCGCAAATACGAGCCAATCATAATCTCAAAAGAGGTGATGAGCCTCGAGGTTATGAGAGGCGTTATGGTCGGTTACCTAGAATAAGAAAGGAGGTGGATTTATGTCGGAACTCAAAGGACAGCTTCTCGGAATGATCCTTGTTTTGGCCGCTTTTGGGACGATTCTTGGAATCTTAATTCCAGCCTTCGCCGCCAGTGCTGAAGCCGTCAACAAGAACATCACGGTCGAAGTAAATGGCAGCGTCAAGTATGCAAATCCGAATGCAGTAGTGTCCCTCTAAAGAGGGGGTAGCGCTTGCGCCTACACTTTTTCCCACATATAATAGGCACATTGTGAGGTGCATTTTATGAGCGCAGACCAAATGATTGAAATCCGCAAGTTATTTTGCGAAAGAATGAAAGTTGAAAAAATCGACGAGGCCAAATCCCTCAAAGACTTCGGACTCGATAGTCTCGATGTTGTTGAGATGTGTCTTGATTTAGAAGACAAGTATGGCATCGAATTCAGCCCAGAAGAACTCGCTGAGTTCAAGACCGTCGGCGATCTTCTTGCTTCGATCGAAAAGAAGCTTGCCAAATAAGCGACAACATAGTTTTTAAAAAGAACCGTCAGGCTAATCCCTGGCGGTTTTTATATGAAGAAGGGGATAAGGGCGACGGCTCCAAGAGCGCCTACGAGCATAAACCCAGTAATGACTGCGCCGTATTTGATGAACTGACCGAAAGAGAAATGGACTCCTTTGTGCTTAAGGATGCCCATCCACATGATTCCGGCTAAAGCGCCGATTGGGGTAAGCAAAGCGCCAAGATTTGACCCGATTATAGTGCTGAAGACGCTCACGAGATTGCCATCGAGAATCCTACTATACATAAGAGACATTGGAATGTTGTTGACGAAGTTGCAGGCTAAGGTGGAGCTTGTTAGATATGCCCAACCCTGAAGGATAGGGTTTTCAATCCCATTGAGGAAAGAGGCCAAATAGCCAAATAAGCCGGTTCCATCTTCCGCCATGATGATGACGAACATCGAGAGAATAAAAGGAACGAGTGAGTAGGGGAGTTTCTTGTAGATAAGCCCAACCTCGTTTTTCTTTTTGACAATGGAATAGACGATGAGGATAACGCTCATCGACACCGCAAATCCTAAAGTGATGAGCCACATCTCAATATTGATGACGTTAGAGATTGCCAAACAGATGATCGCAAGGCCTAGATGGATGAGGGAAACATACATCAAGAATGGGTCTTCGACTTTCTTGACCTCCAAATCAAAATGCTCTATTGGCTTGCTTAGACTCTTGTGGAAGATAAGCAAAAGGATAGCGATTGAGAAGGCTCCGATGATGAGAGTTGGCACAGCCATAACCTCAAAATACTTGGCAAAATCCACTCCGAATGCAGTCGAAAGATAGATATTCGTTGGGTTTCCAATCTGAAGAAGCATTGAGAAAGTGTTCCCGGCCACAAACTCCATCACGAGGTATGGTAAGGGATTGAATTTGCCTTCCTTTGAGAGATAGATGATGAATGGGGTAAAGGTCAAAATAACGATGTCATTTGAAGTGAAAATAGTCGTTATCGAAATAAACAAGTAGAGGGAAAAGAAGAGAGCGTACTGCGAATCATGGAACTTCTTAATCGACCAAGAAGCCAAAGTCGAAAAGAATCCGGATTTGTCTAGGCCGATAGAAAGAACCGAAATCGAAAGGAAAAGGACAAGTATCTTGAGAGGATTGATAGGGGTGTTTGTGAATAAGGCTTCTTTGAGTTCGCTTTTATCAAAGACAGGGAAGATAAGGAATACCAAAGCAACCAAGAGCAAAGGGAAACAAAAGGTGCTGAAATGGAACTTCCCGATCTTGAGAGTTGGGTGGAGGATGATAAGGAGAATCATCCCAATCATCGCCGCTATTGATAGAATATCAATCAAAACTACCATACGGCGAAGTATTCTATTCTTCTATTGCCCTCTTCTCAACTAAAAAAGAAAACCCGCTTATGCGGGCTTATCTTATTGCTTGTTGTAGGTGCCAAATTTCCAAGTCGAGTCTTTGATAGAGGTAGGGCTATAGTCATGGTGATATAGGTCATTGATAGCTATTTTTTGGCTCTGCCCAGAGACATCGAAACTGCCTCTTAGATAGAAATCCGGTGGATAGTCATGAGAGAAGGTCATGTCATAGCTGTTTCTGTCCTCGGTCCTGACGTATTGATATGGGTCGTGCTCAATAAAGAGATAGATTGTCTTTTTGTCATCCGCCGTCCAATAAACGCCTTCGACTGACTCATCACCGTTTTGATAATGGAACAATGCGTATGAATATGGCTTTGGCATGAGGAAAGTGAAGTAGGTTTCTTCGTCCAAAGAGTATTTCCCGTCTGGAATTTGGTAGTGGCTCTTGTACCGATAATTGTCTTTTTCTTCTCTGAACTCTTTCCCTTCAAGGACATAAGTCCCCATCTTGTATGGGAGCTCACTGATCCTATAGATGTGGGCGTAGTTCCTTCCGTCGTTCTTACCTTCATCCCTTTCTTCTTTGATGGTAGTGAACTGAGCAAAATCCTTGGAATCGAAATTATCTGCGTAGCAATAAACCCAATCGACTTTCTCTGAGCCATCTTTCAACAGCATCCAAGTCAAAGTGGAACCGTTTTCGCCGGTGTTTTCGCGGTATGCAACCTGATACTTGCCAGAAAACTTTTCTTCACCTTCTTCGGTGTATTTGAAAGTCATCGCCTCTAAGCTGCCATCGAATTCGAAGAAAGTATTTGTTGCTTTTTTGCTCTCATCCAAAAGGAACCATTTTCCGGTTGAAGAGGTGAGCTCTTTCTCATAAATCACTTCTTTTTCTGTGGCTGCCTTTGGTCCGTTAGCGAAGGAAATGAGGCCATCGCATCCCCCTAAAAGCGTGGCGGATGCAAAGATACCGATAAAGAATAGCGAAAATGTTTTGAGTTTCATGATTCTCTCCTTTTTAGGGAAACAAATATGATTTTCCTCGAAAAAGCAATCTTTTGAAAGAAAAAAGAGCAATCTTGAAGCCTCTCTTTTACTTTTAGTCGGCAAACGACTTTTTTACTCGAACCTCGGGTCGGGCTCGAGGCCAAAGAATTTTCTTAATTCGTTAACGGAGATTTCTTTTTCTTCAGCGTCGCGCGAAGTGTTCTCTCTTTCGATTTGGAAGCTAACCCCGTCAAAATCGATTTTCGTTAGGTTAAACTCCGAAAAGTCTCCTCGGTCCCAGCTTCGTTTTTCCGGTTCTTCCTCAAAAGTGACTTCGATGTGTTTTTTGTTATCGTCCTTCACCAAATCGAAGCCTTCAAGATATTTGTGGCAACTAAAATCGTAAGTGAATTGGTGGAAATTGGAAGAGTAACCGTTGGTGAAGCAAGAGAAGTAACGATCTTCGTTTTTTAAAACGATCATCATCTCGTCAAAGATGTCTGTTTTGACAATCAAACCCTCAACATTGCCACATCCGATTCTTTCTTCAAGGAATGGGCACTCATCGGCTAAAAGAGCGAAGTATGTGAAGTCGCTGAAAGTGTATTTGCTCTTAATTTCGATTGGATAGTGGAGTCGGTCGCTTTCGTCATAATATGGCGCGTAAGGATCTTCCTCTTCCTCGCTCTGGGAGGAGGATTCTTGGCTGAGCTTTGGTTTTATGGATGTTGTTCCAGCGGTGCTTGACTGCTCCATCTCCTCATTTGAGGAAGAAAGAGAATCTTCTAGTGTCGCAGGCACTTCTGAAGGCTCTTCGGAGGTTTCTTCCGCTGGTTCTTCTGGCAAATGGTCTATTGCGTAGGCTAAGTAGGCAACTTCATCAAAACATTCGAAACGTGGGGCGATGTTCGCATTGATGGTGTGTGTTCTGGCGCCTCCTTTTGCGGTTTTAGTCACAGGAAAAGAACAAGCAGCCATGACGAATACCAATGGGAATAAGGGAATCAATTTGTGCTTCATTTCTTTTTCTCCTACCAATATGACGATTTAAAGAACCAAAACTGTTCAAGAAAACTATTAGATGCAGGGTTCGTCGACCTTTTTCTGATTCACACCCAGTGAATTATATATTTTTTGTTCATCATAAAAAACGTTCGCAAAAAAGAAAAAAGGACTGACAAATCAGCCTTTAATTGATTCAACGATTCTGATATAACGCCTTAAAGCGTATTCCCCATCATGGCTTTCGCCTGGAAGCATTCGTGAATTGTCGCCAAGAGCGGTTATCCTTGTCAGTCCTGATTTGGCGAGGAGACTAATTATCTCTTCTTTTTCTTTTAGGCCTCTATTGATCGAGACAGTCTGCAAGAGGTTCTTGTTTGGCTTAAGGACTTTGACGATATCGCTCTTCTTAAGAGGTTTGATCCACAGGTTTTGAAAAAGGTAAGAGAGCTCTAGAGTGTTATCTTCCTTGATGAGAATGGAAACGCCATCTTTCGTGAAAACCTTATCCATATTCCCTTCAAGCTTTTCGTTATAGGTGAGGAGGGTGTTCTTCGCTTTCATCGTAAGAGGCAATGTGCCCATCTCTTTGCTCACTTTGGCAAAGATTGGGAGAAGGCGGTTCGCTAGCTTCTTTAAATCATCGACATTATCTGTATTGAGATAGATGCCTTGGCAAGAAGAACAGAAGAGCTGGTTGGTCGCACATACGGATTCGCAAAGAGCCTTGAGTTCTTCGTCGGTTACATTCTCATCGACGTAGCTGAAGGAGATCTTATGTCCCCAGGAGATGATGGAGGAGTGGATGTCGACAAAGGTCCTTGCGGCCTTTTGGGCCATATCCCCGCCCCAGACGATTGTGGCGTCAGCCATATTTGCGAGTTCCTTAATGGTCTCGATTTCGGTGCTAGGTACGTCAAAGACGTAAATGTAGTCTTTGAGAATCGGAGACTCTTTGATGAGTTCCTGAAGGAGCATGATCGACATTCCATTGTCTCCGGTAGGGAGTTTGAGGATGTTGATGTTGCCGACAAGAAGGCCCTCAACCACGCTATAAGCAGGCAAAAGGTCGACGTTTCCGGCTGCAATATGGAACAAAATGCCTAGTGGTTCGTAATATCTTTCGTTATCCTCATCGAGCTCTAGTTTCCCGTTTTTAAGGTCACCAAGCTCATACTCGATCTTCTTGAGCAATCCCTCTTTTGAGAAGTATTTGGCGTATCTCTCAAATTGGGAATATGGCATGTTCACCATATCAAGAAGAGGCAAAACGATATGGTCAAACTCATGGTTCATGACCCTTTGGTAGAGTTTGTCGCAGGCATCGATAACCGCTTTATAGGAAAGGGTTTCGTTTTTCTCTAACGTCGAAAGCATATCCTCCTTCAAAGAGGAGATTAGTCTTTCTTGTTCTTTGTTTTCGTAGACTTCGCCTTTATAAAGGATCATGATTTCTCTCCTTTCAAAAGCTCTTCGGCCCCGGCAGCGCAGGTCTTGATGTCGTCAAGTCCGCTGCGACCGAGGATTTCAAGATACATTGATTTCTCGCCACATGGGCATGTCTCCTCATGAAGGATACCAAGGTCATCGGTCATGACACTTAATAATGGAGTGCCAACCATCATAGGAGTTAAGAGGTTAATCAAACCGACCTGGCCTGGTTTCACTGGCTCTAAAGTCTCGATGTCACGGATGATTACGCGAGCGTAATTCGGTATGTGGAAGTGGTGGTTTCGGCAATCGGTGTAGAGGATTGGGTGTTCGACCGCCCCAAAGAATTCAAAGACATGTTTGTCATCGATTCCAAGAACCTCCTCGACAAGCTTATAGAAGGACTCTTTGTCGACCTTTTCTTTATAGAAGGATTTCCATCCTCCTCCCAAAGAGATGATTGAACCTTTAGGCATCTTGAGTCTGATGCCTTTGTCTTTCATCTGTTGGAGCAAGAAGTAGGTGTAGGCAGGGAAGCCAAGTGTTCTGACTGGAGTTTTGCCTTTGGAATATTTGATGAATTTCTTCTCGAGATTATCAAGGTCAACCTTATAGCCGTCTTTTGTCCATCTGATTGCATAGTCCTTACTGATGGCAGGGGTGACTAAAGTGAACCCATAAGCGGTCTTGGCGATAGCCTTATCGTTTCCTTTGTGTGGCTCATATCCAAAGACGATATAGCGGTGAGGCCTAAGCGACCAGAGCTTGTGATAGGCGAAAACGCTCTTAACCATGTTCCAGCCACGGAGCAAATCACCTAAGGTGAAGCCGACTAGAGAGACGTTTTTGCCGCTTGTTCCGCTAGAAGTGGCCTTGATGAGGTATTTGCGCTTAGGGAGCGACAAAAGGTTATGGTGTTTGAAATAAAGCGTTGGCAAAAACGGGATATTTGCCAAGTCGTCATATGATTTCAAAGAGTTTGGATCGAAGTGGAAATTGTCGAGGATTTTCTTATATTCGGCGTTGTTTTTGTAATGGAAAAGGCAATTCTCTTTCATCGCTTCGAAAAAGAGTTCGTCATCCAAAGAATAGATTTTCTTCTTCCTTGTGCGGAAGAGCTTAGACATATTGCTCACGAATAAAGGTTACTCTAAGCAAAAAGAAAAAAGCAATATGTCCAGCCAAAAAAAGACCGACTTTAAGCCGGTCTTTTCGGTCAAATGGAATGTTTTATAATTGCTCGTCAATCCATCTCTTTAATGATGGCTTGGAGGAATTCACGTTCGAACCGACAATGGCCAAACCCGGTTTAATATTGGCGGTAGGGGCGAATTTTCTTATATCCCTCACTATAGAGGCAAGACCGCTTCCTTCGTGGGTGGAAAAAGGCATGATTGTTTTCTCTTTGAAATCTAACTTGGATAACTGAGTGAACATCGGCTGAGGCAAAGTCCCCCAATAAATTGGGCCTCCAATGAATATGGTGTCATAGTCATTGATATCAGTTAGTTCTTTGGCAAGTTCAGGCAATTCGTTCCTTTTTTGTTCGTCCTGGGCTTCCTTGATGCAAGTCATGTAATCCTTTGAATATGGGACCTTTCTCTCGACCTTAAAGAGCTCTGCTCCAGTTATTTCGCGAATAAATTCTGCAACGACCTCGGTGTTTCCTTTTTCGATGTACTTCATCGATCCGCCGAAATAATTCTCGTCTGCCCTTGAAAAATAAATCACTAGTGCTTTCATAAACAGAATCTCCGATTATTTGATGAAATGGGTGAACTTCGTTTCTTCCATTTCTGGAAGTCCGTATTTTTCCTTCGCATCTTTGACCGCTTTCATGAGGAAGACCATGTTCCTTGCAACCACTCTAGCGTTTTGAAGACCTTCTTCATCCTTTTCGATTTGGCCTTGCTCCCTTCCAAAGCCATTGTTCCAATATCTTCCAGAGGCAATTGGCATTTGGCTAATGGTGAAATACTTATTCAATTCATCAAATGTTGCGGTGGTGCCTGCTCTTCTTGCGATGGCAAAGGCCGCACCGACTTTGAAGCGCTTATCAAAATGCGAACTGTAGAATAGTCTGTCTAGCAAAGAGATAACCGATCCATTCGCTGAGCCATAATAAACAGGGGAGATGACGATAAGGCCATCCTCATTTTCAAATCTCTTGCTGAGATCATTCACATCATCTTTGAAAACGCATTCGCCATGCTCGTGGCAATATCCGCACGCCATGCATCCTCTTATCGCTTTTGCCCCGATTTGATAAAGATCAACTTCAACGCCTTCTTTATCAAAGATGCCAATAAGCTCATCTGTAAGCTTTGATGAATTGCCGTTAAGGCGTGGGCTTCCATTGATAATAAGAACTTTCATAAAAATCCCCTTTTCAATATTGTGGCATCTCAGTCATGAACTAGCACAAAAATAAAAAAGGACTGACTCTCATCAATCCTGCTTTATCCATTAGGTGACCTGTACGGGATTCGAACCCATGAATGCATGCGTGAAAGGCATGTGAGTTAAGCCGCTTCTCCAACAGGCCATAAATGGCGCTCGCTATAGGGCTCGAACCTACAACACCCTGGTTAACAGCCAGGTGCTCTGCCATTGAGCTAAGCGAGCGTCATAAGCG
>JAILRR010000050.1 GCA_024698065.1 Bacilli bacterium | reverse complement strand
AAAGTTAAAAGACAGCTTTCAATCGCCAAAGGCCAAATCGAAGGCATTCAGAAGATGGTTGAAGAAGACGCGTATTGCATCGATATCTCAAACCAGCTTATGGCGGCGATTGCCGTTCTTAAGAAGGCTAATGAAATCGTCCTTCTTGGCCACATCAAGCACTGCGTCCATGATGCCTGCTGCGAGAGTGAGTTAGACGAGAAATTAAGCGAGGTCGGCGCTCTTCTTCATAGAATGGGTGAGTAGACTTACTATCATTTCAACGATACAAATCACATTGTTAGAAGCGAAAACATGAAAAGAAAAAGGGCACGCATTTTCACGTGTGCCCCATTTTTGCTTATTGGCGGAGAAGGAGGGATTTGAACCCTCGCTGGACTTGCGCCCACTATCAGTTTTCGAGACTAACCCCTTCAGCCGCTTGGGTACTTCTCCGGCGTGAGAAATCATAACCCACGGGAAGTGGCTTTAGCAAGAAAAGATGCACGCTATATCAATTTGTTCCCTTAACATCTTTTACGCGTGTTAAAATGCTATCGTGGTCTAAGACCACATTTTAGACATGCTGGAATTATTGCAGAACATCGGAAACTGGATTGCCGGTCTAGATTGGCCGCTCATCTTGAGAATGCTCCTTATTTTCCTTTCGGCGACAAGCATCGTTATTTTCATCGTCACTTACTTCATGGCTAAAGGCAAAGACGACGAGTACTTCAAAGCCATGACTTATGAGGCTTCGAATATCCGCGTCTATAAAGTTGACAGCACCCTCGATGTCGTAACCTATTTCAATCTTGGAGCCATGAGCCAGAAACGCACCTGCTCAATCCAAGAGTTCTATGATTCTTTCCCAGGGCACGAGCCTAACCGAATCAGAGTTTGGGTCAATGATGTCCTCGAAGGAAAACAAACAACCGATTATCTTCAGACCACGGTCTTCTTCAAGAAATCCACGAAGAAGTTCCCAGCCTTCCTTAGGGTGGCCAAAAGCGATCCTGCAAAAGGCATCGTCCATCTAGAGAGCTACATCCTCCTCGAAAAGAAAACGGGAAGGACCCTAAATGGTCCATCGCTCGTCCTTTCTTCGGAACGCGATTTCGTCGATTACCTTAAGGCCAATGGTACAAGCAACGGCATGACCTTCTGTTTTGCGATCAGGCCAAAATATTACGGTTTTGCTGAGAATAACAAAGATACGAAATTGAATCGTTCCTTCCTTCTTAGATACCGTTTGGCTTTGGAACCGTTTGTCAAAGCGCCTGCAAAACTCCTTGGTGGGGGAGAGGCGGAATACATCATCGCCAACTACGACATGAACGATAACACTGAGGCCATTAGCTTTGCCCTCAAGGTCGTCAATAGCGTCACCTCCTCGCTCAAGGCAAACCGCAAACCGCATGACCCTCTCTTTGAAATCAAAGTTGGCGTTGTTGCCAATAAGGATTTGCTTGGTGATGGCACGGCCATTCTTCTTGCTTCAAGGAAATGCGCTGCGAACGCCTTTGAGCTTCCTTCATCGATCTACTTCTACAAACAAGGCATCGATGACTATGCCGAGACAAGCGATTCTGGAACGTATCGCAGTGAGGTCGAGCGAATCATCTACGAGAAGAAAATCCTCTACACATATCGACCTATTTATTCAATCGGCAGAAGACGTGTCTACGGCTTCATCGGAAGAGCCGAACCTACCGCCGATTGCGCTTTCTACAATATGGAAGAGCTAAAAAACTATGCTCTTAGAGCGAAAGACGAGAAGAACCTCTTCGCCGCCATCGCCAAGAACTTAGTCGGCACCTATATCGCCGAAAGGGAACTCAAGAGCCAAAAGCTTTTCTACCCCGCTCTCATGAGTGAGCTCGAATCGATTCCGACCTTCTTCAAGCGTCTAAGGAACGCCAAAGAAGCGAACCTCGTCTTCACCCTCAAGGAATCTGACGTCAATAGCGCGATCGGAAGCCTTGGCATCGCTGAAGTCACAAGGCTCATCAAAGAGATTCATGACAATGACTATGACATCGCCTTTGTCTTAAGCGGCAAAGCCCTCCTCATTGACCAAGAGATTCTGGCTCTCGGCGACGACTTTATCGTCGACTTCAGCTCACACGGAAGCGAGAGGAACATGGACGCCACAATCAGGTCGCAGCTTCATGCTCTCGTAGAGAGGCTCATCAAATTCAAGAAGCCGATCATCGCGAGCGACCTCAAGAACTGGGACTCCATCGAACTTGTCGTGAGCAGTGGAATCGACTACATCAGCTGCAACATCTTCGCTCCATTCAGCCGCGAGATCGTTGAGGTCAGCGAGAAACACGAAACCCGTGTCCTTGAAATGAAAGGTTTAAATACAAATTCGAAAGGTAAATAATCATCAACATGGAAAACAAAAACAACGCACTCACATCACAATCAGAAGATTTCGCCCAATGGTATACGGACGTCGTCCGCAAAGCGGAGCTCATGAATTATGCTTCCGTCAAAGGCTTCATCAACTACTTGCCTTACTCTTATGCCATCTGGGAAGAGATTCAGAATTACTTCAATAGACGAATCAAGAATGAGCTTGGTGCCAAAAACGTCTATCTCCCTCTCGTCATCCCGATGAGCATGTTCAACAAAGAGAAAGAGCATGTCGAAGGCTTCGCTCCAGAGGCTCTTATCGCCACGATCGGTGGCGCTAAGCAACTTGAAGACCCTCTTGTCATACGTCCAACTTCCGAGATTCTCTTCAGCGATCTCTACAAACAGATCGTCTCCTCTTATAGAGACCTCCCAATTTCCTTCAACCAGTGGTGCTCCGTCGTCCGTTGGGAAAAGACCACCCGTCCATTCCTCCGTGGCTCTGAGTTCCTTTGGCAAGAAGGACATTGCTTATTCGAAACCGAAGAAGAGGCAAGAGACAACGTCAAGAAGGCCCTCGACATCTATGATGACCTTGGACGCGATCTTTTAGCCATTCCGTTCCTCAAAGGCAAGAAGACCGAAAACGAGAAATTCGCCGGCGCTATTGCGACCTATACGATTGAAGCTCTCATGCCAGATGGAAAGGCTCTCCAAAGCGGCACTTCCCACTATTTAGGACAGGGATTTGCTGAAGCTTATGGAATTCATTACCTTGGAAGAGCGAACAAACTTGAGACCCCACATCAGACCTCTTGGGGTGTTTCCACAAGACTCCTTGGCGCCATCATCATGGTCCATGGCGACGACAATGGTCTCGTTCTCCCTCCGCGTGTTGCCCCAACCCAGGTCGTCATCGTCCCAATCAAGATGCAAGAGAAAGGCGTCCTTGATGCCTGCCACGAGATCTATGATTCCCTCAAGAAGCAGGGCATCAGGGTCAAGCTTGATGACGATGATACCAGAACCCCAGGGTGGAAGTTCGCCCAGTACGAGATGAAAGGCGTCCCTCTCCGTATCGAAGTCGGACCAAGAGACCTCGCTAATGGGGAAGCCGTTCTCACCAAGCGCGTCAACGGCGAAAAGAAGATCCTCCCAATCAAGGAAATCGAAAAGCTTTGCGCCCCTCTCCTCGATGAGATCCATAACGATATGTATGAGAAAGCCCTCAAGTACCGCGACGCTCACATCACTAAAGTGAGCAACATTGAAGAGCTCAATGCTGCCCTCGATAATGTCGGCGGTTACGCGATGCTCGCTTATGATGGAACTCCTGAAAGCGAACTCAAGATTAAGGAACTCACCAAAGGTGGAACCGCCCGTTGCATCGCCGAAGAGCTTCCTGAAGATACCGACCTTATTGATCCAGTCACTGGCAAAAAAGCACGTATCATCGCCTATTTCGCGAGAGCGTATTAATCACGCATATGCAAAGATTAAGCCTCCTAAAAAAAGGAGGCTTTTTTGTTTGTCTTATATGCGTAAATCGGTCTACAATTTTTATATGAGCAACGAATTAGAGAACCTTGGCTTTTCTTTGAGAATCGACTCAAGCAAAAGCGTCAATTATGTGAACTACCAAGCCGAGAGTCTTCTTAAAGAAGCCCTTGGTAACAAACAGAATTCTTTTTCCTTCCTTCGTCAGATTGTCATCAAGAACAACACCGACAAGGATATGAGGGATGTCCGCCTTTCCTTCAAGGCCAATCCTGAATTCTTTGAGATCCAGTCGATCAGAATCACCTGCCTCGAGAAGAGGAAAGAGACCATCGTCGATTCTTTCAAAATCACCCTTGACCCTCTCAAACTCTATTCGCTTAACGAAGCCATGCCGGGTTCCCTTGTTGCCACGATCACGAGCGAAGAAGGGGAGATGCTTGCGACCTCTTCCGCCGATATCCGTTTCCTTCCGATTGAGGAAAGCGCCTCAAGCGAATGGATCGATGAGATTTTGGCCTCCTTTGTCACGCCTAATGATCCGCTTGTTAAGGCTCTTGCTAGCGAAGCTGCCGAAATCAAAAAAGAAAAATACGGAAGCAGTGCTTTCGATGATTACCAAACACACGACCCCAATGCCGTTTTAGAGGATCTTGATGCCCTTTATCTTGCTTGTCAGGCAAGGAAGATCCGCTACAGCACGACCCCGGCCTCCTTTGAGAAAGTCTTCCAACGCGTCAGGCTCCCTCGCGAGGTCATCGAGGAAAGAGTAGGCAATTGCCTAGATTCCTCTCTCCTTTTCTGTTCGCTCCTTGAGTCGGTTGGCCTTAGACCAATCCTCATTGTCACCAATAGCCACGCTCTTGTGGGATGCTGGTTAGAAGAACTCTCTTTCCCGTCAACCAAAGAAGACAACCTTCAAACGCTTCTCAATAACGCTTCCGAAGGCTTTAACCACCTTGCCCTTATCAACGCCGTTTGCTTCTCCGAAGGCGATGAGGTCACTTTCGATAAAGCGATGGTTAGCGCCAAAGACTTCCTTGAGAAAGAAAAGAAATTCGCTTTCGCCCTCGACATCAAGATGTGCCGCAAGGAGTGGATACTCCCTATCCCGACCAAGAAAGAGAAAGAAGACGGAACCGTTTATTTCGATTTCCCTAGCATTTCTAGCTCAGAATACACTCTCCCAAATATCGACGTTGCCAATAGGCGCTTCCTTCCGGAAGATGCAAAAGGGAACAAAAACCGCTACGACTATTGGGAGGACAAACTCCTTGATCTCAACCTCAGGAATCGTCTCATCAATTACAAAGGCGGTCTCCGCGGGGTGGAAGTTGAAGTGGTTGACCCTGTCGCCTATCTGTCTTTCCTCTCTAACAACGAAAAAATCAGCCTTGTCCCAGCTTCATTAAAACTGAGCGACAGTGCTAAAAAGCAGCCTCTTTCTTTTGACGAGAAAGTCTATGGACCGACCATCAAAGAGAACTATTCAAAGTCGATGGTCATCGCCGTCAATAAGAGCGACGACCCTGATGAGGCTCTCAAGGCCCTGGCGAGAAAGAGCAACACCAGCATCGAAGAGAGTGGTTGCAACCCTCTTTTCCTCACCCTTGGCGAAATCCGTTGGTTCGACAACGACAAAGCCGCCGAAAGGGGAACTGGAGCGATGTATGCCCCGATCTTCCTTCTTGAAGGAAAGATGCCAAGAAGAAAGAATGGGCCTTTCTATACGCTTGATTACGATTTCGACAACATTGGCTTAAATAGCACCTTCTTCCAATATCTGAAACAGAACTATGGCTTAGACTTCTCTAGGCTTTACCCTCTCCCTCATCTCCCTAACGGACAAGTTGATGTGCGTCTCATCTATAACGAGATCAGAAACATCATCGCCCCGATGAAGAATTGGCTCCTTTTCGAGAACAGAAGCGTTCTGTCTCTCTTCAATTTCTCCCATTTCGTCATGTGGAGCGATCTCAAAAACCACCGCAATACCGTCATGAATAACAAGCTCGTGGCCTCTTTCGTCTATGGTGAGAAGAAGTGGAACGACGCTGAAAACCTCATCCCGGCAAATGAGATGGATGAGAGAATCAGCCCTCGCGATATTGCGACCGCCCTCCCAGCTGACTCAAGTCAGATCAAAGCCATTGTCGATGCTGAGGAAGGCGAATCTTTCATCCTTGATGGCCCGCCAGGCACAGGCAAATCCCAAACCATCGCCAACATGATCACGAACTTCCTTTATCATGGCAAAAAGGTTCTCTTCGTCGCCGAGAAGGAAGTCGCCCTCGATGTTGTTAAGAGAAGACTCGATGACCTCCATTTAGGCCAGTTCTGCCTGGAAATCGCTTCTCTCAACAAACCTAAGAGCGAGATCCTTTCAATCTACTCGAAGCTCTTAGCGATGGGACCGCTAGAGAACGCGGAGGATTACCGTTCATTAAGCGACTCCATCATGAGCAAGAGGAAAGAGCTTAATGACATCATCGACTCCCTTCACTCCAAAGGCTCATATTTCATCTCGCCTTACGAAGCGATCGTCGGGTATTTGGACAACGAGCAATATAAGACCGATGCCAAAATCGATAAGGCTTTCATCTCCTCATTGACACCTCAGAAATACCTTGAGTCCGTGAGCGCGATATCCACGTACGTTTCCTTCGTTAAACCATTCTCTTCCTATGCCCGTAGCCCATTCATCGGTTTCCAAAAGAGAGAATATTCCTTTGATTACAGGGACAAGGTCTTTGAGGAGATCGATGAACTCGTCGAGATCTGCAAGGACTTAGAGCTCGCCACATACAACGCTTTCTTCAAAGAAGGTTCGCTTTACGAATCATACAAGAACGTCGAAGCCTACCTCAATGTCATGAATGACCTCCAAAGCGAAATTCCTTCCTGGCATGAATATTTCCTTGATCAGCAGTTCCTCGATAACGAGGAGAAGCTCCGTAACCTTGCAACTCTCAAGGTCAAGCTTGCCCAAGACAAGGATGCGGTGGCCATCAATTTCGTCGAAGGTGTCTATACGGCTTTCGATCCTCTTGAGCTTCTAAAAGAATACGAAGAGGCTAATAAGCTTTCCTTCTTCAAAAAGATTTTCGCCATGAAGAAGCTTAGGGACAGGCTTAAACCATTCACCCATGACAAGAACGTCATCAAAGGCGACAGCCTCAAGAAATGCCTTGAACTCCTAAAAGAAGTGCATTTTGACGAGGAAAACATCAAAAACTGCGATTCATATTCCCGCTTCATCCTAAGTCCATTCGACTTCACTTCTTCTAGCGAGAGCGTCCAGCGCTTAAGCGAATTCGAAACCACGGTCGATATCGCTAAGAACATCCAGAAGATGGAGTTCAAAAACGATAACGGCGAGAATTTCGTGAGCTACATTCATAGCGCTGCCCGTGGGGCCATCTATAGCGACGCCAACGCCAAACTTAAGAAGATGTTTGAGGTCTTCGGAGGCAAGAAGAAATACCTCAAAGAATACTTCGGATTCGACATTGAAAAATATCCTGACCAGCATGACTACTTCAAGTATCTTGGAGGGAAGCTTTCCGACGCTTGCTCTTCTAGCGGCCGCCTTTCTGAGTGGTGCAATCTCCTTGCCTATCTTGACCGCATGGAAGAGGTCGTCGATCCTGCCTTCTTTAGCGACTACATCTCTGGCAAGATCAAGGAGGAGAATCTCCTCGCTTCCTTCAATGCCGATGTCTATCTCGCCTACCTTAAGCGCGTTCTCCCAGAAAGAGGCCTCACAACCTTAAGCGCTTCAAGCACCGAGGAACTCGTGAAGTCTTACCGTGAGGAGATGGTGAAGATCCAAAACCTCGCCGTCAACGTCGTTGCTGCCTCAATCACGGAAAAATATCCTAAGAATGCCGACACTTTTGCCTCAAGCACGAATGCATATAAGCTCACCAAACTTGCCAAGAACGGCGGTAGAGGAGCCTCACTTCGCTATATCTTCGATGAATTCAAAGACCTCGTCATGACCTTGACGCCATGCTTCTTGATGTCGCCGGTTGCCGTCGCCCAATACCTCAATATCGAGAAATACCATTTCGACGTCGTTATCTTCGATGAGGCTTCTCAGATCCCGACCTCAGAAGCCGTTGGAGCGATGGCAAGAGCCAACTCCGTCATCATCGCTGGCGATGAGCAGCAAATGCCACCGACGAACTTCTTCGTCTCTTCTCTTGGAATCGGGGAAGATAACCTCGCCTCCCTTAACTCCGTCGATGAGGATTTGGAGTCGCTTCTCGATGATGCGATTTCCCTTTCCTTCCCTCGCGAAAGACTCAACTGGCACTATAGAAGCCGCCACGAATCCCTCATCGCCTTCAGCAACAACCGTTTCTATGGCAATAGCCTTCTCACCTTCCCTTCGCCAGTGAGCGAAGAAGAGTCCGTCTCCTACAAGTACGTCAATGGCGCCTACGAAAGGGGAAGAGGCATCAATAAGCCTGAAGCCCAGGAAGTCGTAAAAGACGTCATCCGTAGGCTCAAAGACGAGAAACTCCGTCACCGCTCAATCGGTGTCGTTACCTTCAACGAAGCCCAGCAAAACCTCATCGAGGATATGCTCGAGAAAGAACTTGCGAAGAACGAGTTCCTCGATTCTCTTCCAGGAGGAGAGAAGATCTTCATCAAGAACCTTGAGAACGTCCAAGGTGATGAAAGGGATGTCATCCTCTTCAGCACGACCTATGGTCCGGATAAGAAGAGCGGCCTTTCTCTTAACTTCGGCCCTCTTTCCCAAAAGAAGGGCGAAAGAAGACTTAACGTCGCCGTCAGCCGCGCAAGAGAAGAGATGGTCGTCTTCTCAAGCATCAAACCAGAGGAGATTCAGGCCGAACGTGCCAAAAACATGGGTGCCTCATATCTTCGCGATTTCCTCTATTTCGCCAAAAACGGCCTTGCTTCTTTGGCCAACAGAAACCAAAACGAGATGGGGGATGAAGCCACGTCGATCGCGACCTTCCTTAAGAAGGACCTCGAGGAACTTGGCTACTCCGTCAAAGAGAACCTCGGTGCTTCGACCTTCAAAGTCGACCTTGCCGTTTCCGAGAAGAATAAGCCAAACGAGTATGTCTTAGGCATCATCATCGACAATCCGAAAAACGCTTCGCTCACTTGCCGCGACAGGCATATCAATGAACCATTCGTCCTCAATAGGCTGAGATGGAACATCCACCATCTCTATTCGGTTGAGTACCTCGACCACAAGGAAGAGGTCATCAAGGACATCGTGAACGCCTTCAACCGTTCCCTTAATGGCGAGAAGCTCTATGACGATGTCGCCATCATGAAAGACCCTCTCTTCGTCAAGAAAGTGGTGGACGTCTCTCCTAATAAGAAACCCTATGTGCGCGCAAACTGCGTCCCAGAACATGGTTCTTCGGCAATGAACGAAGGCGACATGTTTGCCTTCTTCATCCAGACTATCGGAACCGAATACCCGATTTCCCAAGAACTCCTTGAAGCAAGATTCAGAGAGACTTTCGGACTCGGAAGGATCGGCTCGGTCGTGAGAAGCAAATTCACCCTCGCCCTCAATAACGTCAAAGTCGTCATCGAATGCTGCGGCGGACATAATTTCTATTACCCACGCAGCGTCGACATGAACAACAACCGCTTCTGGAGGGCGACTGAAGCAGGGGATACCCGTAGGCTTGTCGATATCTCTTATATTGAGATCGGCAACTGCGCAGCCGATCTCCTAGCCAACCAGGGGACGATGAGCATCGATGACCTTTGCCATGAGGTCAATCTCTCTCTTGGCTATGCTCTTCTAAAGAAGACGAGCTACGACTATGTGAGAAACGCCATCAAGTGGAACTGTTCAAGAAGAAACGGCCTCTACATGATCGGCGAGGAACAAATCGGAATCAGATAAAAAAAGAAATCCATGGGCAACCATGGATTTTTCTTATTCGAGGGTGATATTCTCATCCCCGCGCCTAAGGATGACGGGGATTTTGTTGGTGGTTGGGAATTCCTTTTGAGGATAGCCATCGATTTCAAAGGCTATTTTAGCGAGGTCCCTGATGAACTGGTACAAGGCAACCCTTTCCTTCTCTGGGTAGAACTCATACCTCATGAAGATGTCGTTGCTCCCGAAGTTGTTGAGATAATCCGGATAGACAATCGATTTGCCCCCATAATGCAAGATGGAGTGGAGGAACCTCTTCCCATCGGCAGGGACATAGGATTCCATGCATTTGGAAATGAAGCTATGGTTTTTGCTGATGAGCTCATTAAGGGTGGTTAAGGCTTCGTCAGGGATGTTTTTTAGGTCTTTTCTGGAATTAAAGGATTTCGAAACGAGAATCCTCTTTTCGACAAGAAGGGTTTTCTTCCCTAGGTCGAAAGAATAGCAAACAGATTCCCTCTCATAGGGGTTCTCGTAGAAGGAAGGTCCTGGTATGCGAAGGTAGAAGTTGCTTTCCATGAGGGTAATTGTAATGTGCTTCTTTCCCATAATCAATTTCACTTCACTTGTCTAATGACAAAAGAGGGGATACTATGAAACCGCTATGAATATCTTCGACCCGACAAAAGACAACGGTTTCATCAAAATCATTGGTGAGCAGCCTGCCAAATCACGTTTCTCGCATAGATCTGACCTCCAGAAGGAGCCGATCACCGAGAATACGAAGTTTTTGTATTACATCTATAAAGACGAAGTCGGCTACCATAGTGACTGGGCTTGGAGCGAGAAACCTAATGACCTCGTCGACTTCCTTCTCGATTACCTTCTTGCCCGCGCCATGTTCAAAGAAATCAACACGGACGAAAGCAATAGCGATGGCCTAGAGACCCATAGTCTCCAAGAATCTTTGCTCCTTGCTCTCGTTGATGCCGTTAAGAATAGGAACATCGATCCGGAATATTGGAGCGACTTTAATAACGCCCTCAGTGAATTCATGAAAGCGGCCGAAAAAGGCGATGATCTTAATCTTGCTTCGCAAAACCTTATGGATTTCACATCCGGCCTCTTCTATTCGCTCACCTGGACCTTCTATGGTGGGCTTGATGAGACCAAAGACGCTTTAAAGAGCCATAACATCATTGTCCAAAATGATAATATTGCCGATAGTCTTCTTTCCGATAAATCAATATAATTAGGCACATGAGAGAAAGGCATATGAGAAAGAACAAGGCCATCCTGGCTTTAATGGGAACTTCTATCCTTCTTTCTTCTTGCGCCGTCAGCCTTAGCCGCGATGAGGCCATCGAACTTCTCGACAAGATCGTCCTCCGTGTCTCGGAAGGTAATTTTGAAATCCCTGAGACATATAGCTATTCTTCGCACGCCACTTACTCGGAAACCCATGAGAGTGACGTCAATTTCTCTTATGCGAAGACTTCCAAATACCGCTACGTCCATTGCAAGACCATCACCAAAAACGTCCGTGATGATGCCCCGACTAGTAACGGCCCTCAGAAAGTGAACGAAACTGAGACGCTTGACGAGTATTACTATCTTGATCCAGCGGCAGTGGAGAAGACCTTCATCACCTACATCTCCAAGGAAATCGATTGGACCTATGGAAAAAGCGACAGCCCGACGAAAGAACACACCAAAGAGATCGTCCGGTTCGAGGAGGTCGTTGGCGCTAACGCCATTTCTTCATGGGAGCAGGTCATGAAGGAAATGAATGGTGACCGCTACAGCGGTGACATCCGTGCCGTACCAGACGAATTCGACTCCTTTCTAAAAGCCCTTTATAACAACCGCGACGTTTACGTCAAAGATTCAAAATATTCCTCTCTCGGAGATGGCAATCTTGACGTCTTCCTCATTACGTACACAAATGGCAAAGAGGAATCTAGAGCCGCGACATTCGACCAGTATCTTGTAAGGAGCTATGACATCCGAAACGATTCGATCGTCAAGACATCAACCTATAACTGGAACAACGTCAAATACATCTATCCGGACCTCGCGGATGCCCGTTCCTCGGAAAGCTCAATAATTGCTTAACTTTCCTAATGCGGAATTAAAACGTTTGTAGTATATTACTTCTTGCGAGTTGGAGGCGTACCCAAGAGGCCGAAGGGGACGGTTTGCTAAACCGTTAGACGGGGATACCCGTGCTCGAGTTCAAATCTCGACGCCTCCGCCACTCATCAAAATCTACCGTTCTTCGTGAACGGTTTTTCTTTTCTAGCAAGGAAGTCAAAAAGCGGTGGAGATGCAATAATCCTCAGCGAAAATCGCCTCATTTTAGGTTCTGCCAAGGGTTTAATTCGGTAGAGAATTCCTCTTTTGCAATTAAATATAAATTTAATGGTATTTTGCTCTAAGAAACATATCGTCCAAAAATAGCAAGATTGTCATGCTTGTAGTAAGCGCTTCCAAAATAGAATACTAACGAAACAGGCGAAACGAACGTGATTTTTGGGCGTTCTTCGTTCGCCCTCATGCGCCCTTTGGCGGACCGTATAAGCGCATGGGTCAAAAAGGAATGGTCCGAGAAAGAAAGAAAAGCAAGAACAATGAAAAAAATGAAATTGTTAGGTGTTCTTGGCGTCTCCGCATTGATGATGATCGGTGCGGCTGCTACCGCTGGAACATCCGTCGACAAAATGATCGACCCATTTGTTGGCGAGCATCAAGGCAAGTTCTACAGCGAGTACACAACCAGAGATGAACTCATCGCGGCTGGCTCTGCTTGCAACTTAGAGATTGCCAGAGAGGGTATGGTCCTTCTCAAGAACAAAGACAACATGCTTCCGCTCAGCGATGTTCACAAAGTGTCCATCTTTGGCAAGAACAGCAAAAACGGCAGCAGCGAGAAGTGGCTCCGTGGTGGTGGCGGATCCGGTGTCGGACACGTCAACGGTGAGACATCCGTCGACATCGAACAATCACTCACAAAAGTTGGCTGGGAGGTCAACCCAACCCTTAAAGCCTTCTATCAAAATGACAGCAAATCCGGCAGCGGCCGTGAAGGCACCACCCGTTACGATGGTGTCTGCGACTTAGCCGTTGGCGAAACCCCAATCACTAGCTACACCGACGATGTCAAAGCTAGCTTCGACGAGTACAATGACGCCGCTGTCGTTGTCATCGTCCGTTCTGGTTCCGAAGGTACCGACCTTAAGGCCATGGACGCCCGTGATACCAAGAACAGCGAACCAACCGACAAGCACTTCCTCCAACTCTCCGAGAACGAAGAAGATATGCTTGAGATGGTCAAAGACAAATTCAACAAGATCATCATTCTTATCAACTCCGGTAACGCCTTCCAGTGCGATGCCTTCGAGGATGATGCAATCGGCGCCGTCCTTTGGATGGGTACCCCAGGCGCTGTCGGCGCACAAGCCATCGGCGAAATCCTCACCGGCAAAGTGAACCCAAGTGGACACACCGTCGATACCTGGACCCGCGATCACACTAAGAACCCAACCTTCCAGAACTTCGCTGATAACTCCCAGACTTTTGTCGACGGAAATGGCAAGCTCTACCGCGATAGCAATGGTGAGCCAATCCCAAACCACACCATGATCAATGCCGACGGCACTCCAACCAGCACCTGCACCGAGGCCCATTGGGTTGATGAAGAGCATAAAGTTCCTAACCGTGGTCTTAATGGCTGCTATGCCGCCGCCTACAACAACTACGAGGAAGGCATCTACGTCGACTACCGTTATTACGAAACCCGTTACGCCGATATGGCTAAGGAAAACAAAGCTGCCGCCGATACTTGGTACAACGGCCAAGAAGGCGTCATCTACCCATTCGGTTATGGCTTAAGCTACACTACCTTCACCCAGGAAATCGTCAAATTTGAACCAGGCGAGGGAACGGTCCTCAACGGAAGCAAGAAGACCATCTCCATGGATGTTAAGGTCACCAACACTGGCAACGTCAAAGGCAAGGATGTCGTCCAGGTCTACTGGAAAGCTCCTTACACCAAAGGCGAAATCGAAAAAGCCGATCACGTCCTCTGTGCCTTTGGCAAGACCAAGGTTCTCGAACCAGGTCAGTCTGATACCGTCACTGTCAGCTTCTACGTCCAGGACGTTGCTGACTATGACTACAGCGACGCCAACAAAAATGGCTTCAAGGGCTACGAACTTGATGAAGGCGAATACGAAGTATGCATCATGAAGAATGCCCACGAACTTATCGAATCAAAGAAACTCAACGTCAAGAAGGGTGGCATTCAGTATGAAACTGACCGCTACACCGGTACCGTTGTTAAAAACCAGTTCTCTGATACGACCGGCTTCTTAGCTTCACTTCCAATGGATAACTCCATCGGATTCGACCATATGAGCCGTTCCAACTTCGAGACCACCTTCCCGAAACACCCAGATCTCAAAGAGCGTACTCTCCCATCGGATTCCGAAGCTGAGACATTCCTCACTCACTCCTTTGTGATGGCTGACCTTGATAAGCTCCACAATGGTTACATCTCTGAAGAAGCTTACAAGACCAAGGAAGACATCGAGAAACTTGGTTGGAAACAGGAAGTTGAATCCCTCCCAAGCGCTACCCGTATGCAGATTTCTGATATGTTCGGCGTGGACTTCAATGATCCAAAATGGGATGAGTTCCTCAACGAATTTACTTACAAAGAACTCCGTAAGTTCGTTGAAGATGGTTGCTTCCATAACCCAGCTATGGACGCCATCGGCAAAAGGAGCACCACTGACTCTGATGGTCCAAACCAATTTGAAATCATCTGGTGGTGTGGCTCCCCAACTACCGCCGCTACCTTCAACCTTGAACTTGCTACTGAACAGGGCAAGATCATCGGCTGCGAATCCTTCTTCGCGACCGGCACTTGCGGCTGGCTTGGATCTGCCGTCAATATGCACCGTTCCCCATTCGGCGGACGTAACTTCGAATACTATGCCGCTGACCCATTCTTAATGGGCCGTGTTGCTGGCAGAGTTATCGATGGTGCTTCCAAGAAAGGCGTTTACTGCTACTTCAAACACTTTGCTGTCAACGATCAGGAAAAGAACCGTGAAGGTACCATGACCTTCGTTGACGAGCAAGCTCTCCGTCAGCTTTACCTCAAACCATTCCAGATGGTCGTCCAGGAAGGCCACAGCCGTGGCATCATGTCCTCCTACAACCGTCTTGGTATGGTCGAGACTGCCGCTAACTACAACTTACTCACCAACGTTCTCCGTAAGGAGTGGGGTTTCCAAGGTGCTGTTATGTCCGATATGGACCACAAGAACAACAAATCCTTCGACGGAACCAAATATGAAAACATCAACTGGCGCTGCTTAGCTGGCAACAATGCTCAGCTCGACAATCAGGGTAACACCTATGGTGATCGTATTGAGTGCCAGTGGGATGATGAAGAGATGATGGCTTACTTCGAGTACGAAGGAGAGAAAGTCTATTCATACTCCTGGTACTATGCCGTCCGTACCTGCGCCAAGGAAATCCTCTTTGCCGGTGCGAACTGCGCTCAAGTCAAGAACAACGTCCTCGGAAAAGAAGTCCACGGAGCCTTCAAAGCTTCCGCCACCAAGATCAACATCAACGAAGCCGCTGAAATCAGCTTCTCATTGAACGATGACGCTAAGTTCGGCAAAGGCGAAAATGCCAAAGCCATCACCGAGGCCAAGGACTTCAAGATTGACCTTGAACAAGTCAACCACCAGCTCCCAGCTGGCATGAAAGTCTCTGAGGATGGCAGCAAGATTGTTGGCACCCCAACCAAGCGTGGTGTCTATCCAATCCTTGTCTGGGCCACCATTACAGTTGATGGAACCGAGACCGAAGTTGCTGAGGTCTTCGATATCGAAGTCTTCGATGCCGCTTACGACGTCCAGATCGACGAACCTGAGGCTGGCGGACTTCCATTAGCCGCTATCATCGGTATCTCCGTTGGCGGTGGCGTCCTCGTTATCGCTGGCGCCTTCGCTCTTGTCTACTTCCTTGTTATCAAGAAAGGCAAGAAAGAAGCCAAAGCTTAATTAGCTAGGAAATATCGCTACAATAATCTTTAGATTATAAGTGATTTACTGCTAGGGCCTAAAAACCCTAGCAGTTTTCCTTTACCTAAGGTAAAATAAGCCGTATCTATAGGAGAAACTCTATGAAAAAACATTTTTTATTGCCAATCGCTCTTGCTTTGGTTGGTATGACCGCCTGTGTCGGTGGTGGCGAATCTACGCCTAAGAGCACTCGCGCACCTAGAACATCTCGCGTCATCATGCGCAAGGTTTCCTTCGATTTAAATTATGAAGGTGCTGCCGCTCCAACCGAAACCGAGATTCAAAACAGACAAGCCGTCACCAAGCCAGAAACCGATCCAACCCGTGCCGGTTATAAGTTCCTTGGCTGGACCACCGATAAATCCGGTTATAGCTTCTATGACTTCGATTCTTCGAAGGTTGAAAAAGACCTCAAGCTCTATGCTGCTTGGGAAGCCGATGGCGAAACCCAAACCAAGCGTTACGTCTTCGAGGCCGAATACGCCCCAACCGCCATCACCTTCGATGGCGCTACCTATTCCGGTGGTGCTAGCGGCAAAGCCTGCATCGGCGTCGAATTAGAAGATGATCATTGCGACACCAACAACGGCTTCTACGTCCACTTCATGTACGTCAAATATGAACCAGAAAGAAATTACGGTTCAAAACTCGATTTCAACTTCACCGCAGCGGAAGCTGGCACTGTCAGCATTCTCATGCGCGTTTCCGCCGAATATGGCCAGGAGAATCAGGATATTGTCGTCACCAGCGACGAGTGGAAGGCCAAACTCAATGGCACCCAACTCGACTACGAGACCCTTACCTTCAAAGATGTTCCAAAGCAGGGCGCTGGCGTCAAGGCATTCGAAGACCATGTCTTAGCTCTTAACGTCAATGTTCAGGCTGGCGATAACAAGCTTGAATTCATCACCGATAACCAAAAACTTCTCCAGGGTACCGCTCAGGCTACCGCTCCAATGCTCGACTGCCTCAAGATCAAATCAACAACTGATCTCACTTGGGCCGAAGCCAAAAAGAGCAACCTCCCAGTCGTCGAATAAGGCAACAACAAAAGAAGGAGATTCTAAATGAATCCTGTAGCAAAATTTTTCAAGAAAGGAAGCCATATTGCTTGGCTCGCCACAACCTTAGTGGCAACGGCAGTGGCGATCACCGCGAACATTCTCACCGATGAGAATAACACCGACGGCTATTATGGCATCATCTGCCAAACCGAACTCGGTGGCAAGATCGCTATGACAAAGCAGATGGAAGGTGGCACAACCTTCTCCCCGGACGAAGGCATCAGAACCAAAGACGATGCCCTCAACAACGCCAAAAAGGTCAGCACCGAGATCTGCGAAGAAGGCATGGTCCTTCTCAAAAATGAGAACAACGCTCTTCCTCTTAAGAAGAACGCCAAAGTCTCCGTCTTCGGCAAGAACTCCGTCAACCTCGTCTATGGTGGCAGTGGCTCTGCCGCTCCTGGCGGAAACGAAGCCAAAAAGAGCATCTTTGATTCCCTCAAAGAGGCTGGTTTCTCTTATAACGAAACCCTCAAGAGTTTCTACGAGAGCGAAAAATCCTCCGGCCCAACCCGTTCTGGCAACCCAGGCATGGATGACCAAAAGAACGGCAAATCCCCAGTTTTGAGCACTGGTGAGACCGAGATCTCCAAATACACGAGCGAAATCACTAACAGCTATGGCGAGTATGGCGATGCCGCTCTTGTCGTCTTCTCCCGTATCGCTGGCGAAGGCTGGGACCTCCCACGTGTCGCTTCCGATAACCCAGACGGACATTATCTCCAGCTCGACACCAACGAGAGAGCCCTTCTCAAGCACATCGCTGGTTCTGGCGCGTTCGCCCACATCGTTGTTCTCTTCAACACTTCGAACAACATCGATTGCGGATTCCTTAAGTTCGCTGACGACCCAGCCTATGAGCAAAAGGTCGATGCCGCCATCATGATCGGCTCCCCAGGCGGAGTTGGTATCATGGCCCTTGGCAAAATCCTTAATGGTGAAGTCAACCCAAGCGGACACACCGTCGACACCCTTTACACCCATTACGAAAACGATCCAACTTGGATGAACTTCGGCGACAACCGTGTCTTCGATAGCGACAAGTATGCCCTTAGCCTTGAAGACATCAGATCCGGTGACAGAAAGAAGCTCCTTAGCTACAACTTCTGTGACTACGAAGAGAACATCTATTTCGGTTATCGTTACTATGAGACCCGTGGCAAGGATGATGCAAACTGGTACAACCAGAACGTCGTCTACCCATTCGGCTATGGCCTTAGCTACACGACCTTCGAGCATCAGCTCCAAGGCAAAGCTAATCTCGAAAGTGCAGATTTGACCAAAAAGGCATTTGATGTCGAAGTCAAAGTCAAGAACACCGGTAGTGTCGCTGGCAAAGACGTCGTCGAAATCTATGCCGAAGCCCCATACACTGTTGGCGGCATCGAAAAAGCCTACAAAGTCCTTGTTGGTTATGAAAAGACCTCCCTTCTCGCCGCTGGCGCTGAAGAGACCGTCAAGATCACCATCGATCCATATTACATCGCCTCATTCGATTACAACGATGCGAATGGAAACGGCTTCAAAGGCTACGAGCTTGAAGCTGGCAAATACACCTTCCACGTCGGAACCGATGCCCACACCGATATCGATACCTTCGAAAAGAAGATCGATAACGGCGCTGATATCAAATATGACAAAGACCCAGTCACTGGAACAAAAGTCGCTCCTCTTTACGATGATGCCGACGATCATCTCCAGGAGAGCCTTAGCCGTTCTGATTGGACTGGCACTTTCCCAAAAATGCCAACCGAAGAAGACCGCATCGTTGACCAGGCTTTCATCGATGAGTGTGAGTCCCGTGATTCTCTCAATAAAGAAGACTTCGACGAGATGCCATGGACTGACGAAGAAGTCACCGTCATGTTCAAGGAACTCTGCAACCTTCCATATGATGACCCGCTTTGGGAAACGTTCCTCGATCAGATGACCTTCGATGAGTACAAAGCCCTCTTCAACGGCGGCTGCTACTCAACCAAAGACATTATGCGTCTTGGCATCCCAGGAACCACTTCCTTCGATGGCCCAACCGGCATCGTCGCCTTCTTAGGCAACAAAGCCGTTTATGGAACCTGCTACTATTGCTCCGAATGCTTGGTCGCCCAGACCTGGAACCTTGAGCTTGCTGAGAAGCAGGGCAGAGCCATCGGCAACGAAGCCATCATCGGCAACTACAAAGGCGATAGACTCCCATACACCGGATGGTACGGCCCAGGTGTCAACATGCATCGTTCCCCATTCGGCGGACGTAATACCGAATACTATAGCGAAGACCCATTCCAGTCCGGCAAGTGCGCCGCTACCGTCGTCAAGGCGGTCCAGGAATATGGCGTCTACGCTAACGTCAAGCACTTCGCTCTTAACGATCAAGAGACCAACCGTGACACCGAAGGTAAGCTTACCTGGTGCAACGAACAGGCTATCCGTGAGATTTACCTCAGACCATTCGAAATGGCCGTTAAAGAAGGCAACACCCACGGTATCATGTCCTCCTTCAACCGTATCGGAACTAAGTGGACTGGCGGTGACTACCGTCTCCTTACCACCATCCTCCGTAACGAGTGGGGATTTGTTGGCTCTGTCATCTGCGACTTCCACGTCAACGATTACATGTCCAACAAGCAGATGTGCTACGCTGGCGGCGACCTTAACCTTAACGGCGCCAAGCCATGGTCAAAGCCAAGCGAGGAGAGCGAGGGTGATGTTACCGTCCTTAGACGCGCAGCCCACAACCTTCTCTATTGCGTCGCTAACTCCAACATCATGACCCTTGAAGTCACTGGCTATCTCCCACCAATTTGGCAGTCCGCCCTTTGGATTGGCGAAGGCGTCGTTGGCCTTGGCATGATTGTCTGGGGCGTCCTCATCTTCATTCCGTTCATCAAGTCTCTTAAAAAAGACAAAGAAGAACCAAAAGAAGAAGAGACCGCAGCGGCTTAATCGCTAAAAGCAAAAAAACTAGGACCGATTAATCTCGGTCCTTTTTTTGTATCTATTATCCGAAGAAATTTAGAAAGCGCCGACTAATGCTAAATGCGCGCACATATTGAAGTCCTTTAGAATACACAATAAAAAATAGTAAAACGGACTTTATATAGTGAGAATGAAAACGGCATTAGTCATCCCTATTTATCAACCATGCGACAAAGCCTTGCCGTTTTTATGTTCAATCGATCCTTCTTCATTTGAAAGAGTCATTATCGTCGACGATGGTTCTGGAGAGAAATATCAACACATCTTTGATGAGATTTCAAAACTCGAGAACTTCGTTGTTCTTTCTTATCCCTTAAACCATGGGAAGGGCTATGCTTTAAAAACCGGTTTCAAATATGTGAAAGACAACCTGCCTGAAGTCAAAGGAATCGTCACGGCAGATGGGGATGGGCAGCACGCTTTAGAAGATATTCTTAGGGTTCGTGATGAGCTTGAGAAGCAAGAAGGCAAACTTGTGCTTGGTGCACGCGATTTCGCTAGTGAAGATTGTCCAAAAAGAAACCGCTTTGGTAACAGGTTCTCAAGTCGTTATTTCAAGATCTCAACGGGCGTCAAAATCAAAGATACCCAAACTGGGCTACGTGGCATACCTTCAAACCTCTTTGAGCTTGCCATAAACACAGTAGGGGACCGTTACGAATATGAATTCAATTTCCTTAGCGATGCCGTTAAGGAAACTGGCTTATCTGAGATAACCATCAAGACCATCTATGACGACAATGCCAATTCGCATTTTCATGTCATCAAAGATAGCGCCAGGATCTACAAAGTCCCTCTTCTTTATTTGGCGGTTGCTCTATCGAGTTTCTTAATCGATTTTGGCTTGTTCGCCCTCATACATCATTTCGGTCCAACTGAGCTTCCGTGGATGATTCTTGTTCCATATATCGGCGCTCGCCTTATAAGCGGCCCATATAACTTCCTCATGAATAATTTCGTAGTCTTTCCAGGACCAGAGGGTTTTTGGCGAAAATTAGGCCGTTATGGCTTCGTTTTCCTTATTAATATGTGCTTAGGCCTAGGGCTTCTATATCTATTTGACTACGTCTTCCCTCAAAACATCGGTTTGACCGTCCTCAAGATCCTTGTTGAGGCTATCATCTTCGTGGTCAATTTCTTTGTCAGCAAGATGTTCATCTTCGCAAAGAAAGCTCATGAAAAAAGAAAATGGGAGGGCAAATGAAAAAGAACAAACTCGTGATTATCGTCGGCATCGCTTACGCGGTAGCCATAGCTGGCCTTGCAACGGGCAATCTCCTCCACAATTTCTTTGGTATCAATGGCGTCGCCGAACACAAAATCGCCGATGATCCTTTTAGCGATTTCGATGATCCTGTTCCTTCTTCGAAAGATAGTGCCGCTAAAGATTCTTCTGAAACAAGCGGCCAAACAAGCAGCAAAGAAACAATCGTCTCTACTAGTCCGTACACTGAGACAACGACTGTCTTCACTAGATATAGTCCAGGCGAATACGACCCGAATAACGAATGCTACGACAGTCGTGGCAACAGCGTCATTTTCTACACCCTTGAGGTCAAGATAAAGAAGATCACCGATTTCAGGACCAACCAAGTCACCGATGCGAATGGCTATCCTGGCGATAACTGTTTGGCGGACGTCTATACCCAAATCAACGATGTCGAAAGGAAATACGGCATCACCGTTTTGGGGGCGATATCCGGAGACAGCTCTTATAACAGCCTCGACCATCGTCTTGGCTATGTTTTGCGAAATGGGCAGCTTCTCCGTTCTCAAACAAGGACTGGCAAAGATTCCGTTTTTGAGGATCTTGTCTTGTGGAATGATGGGACGATGTCTATCTACACTGAACCAGGATTCACGGGAACCGCTAGAAATCCTGCTGTGCCATCATATTCAACGGATTATTTGATTGAACACAAAGCCTGGCAGGTTTGGACCTTTGGCCCAACGCTTATCCATAATGGCGCAATCTCGGTAGGGGAAGATGAAGATGTCGCTAGCCCCCACCAGACAGGCAACCAGCGCACGGCAATCGGTTATCTTGGCCCTTATCATTACATGTTCCTTGTGAGTCAAGGAAGAGTAAAAGGGAAACAGGACGGTTTCTCTCTTCATGATTTGGCGACCAGGCTTCTTTCTAGGGGCTGTACGCTTGCCTATAACCTCGATGGAGGTGACTCGAGCACTTTCTATTGCCTTGAGAATGGCTCTGCAAAAAAATACCCGACCCAGAAAAACCCTCGCGCTTTAGGAGATATGATTTATGTGGTTGACGCCTAAAAGAAAGATAGGTCTTAGACAGACGATCATCTGGATTGGGGTTCTCGCTTTTACGATCCTTTTCAGAGAGATCTATTATTACAATTCGCATGGCGTCTATAGCGATTACATGACCTACATCTGGATCGCTCCTTTGGTTCTTTTGAGTGTTTACCTCATCGCCTCATTCCTCTTTCAAATTGATTTTGGTGAATGGGGGAGACTAGGCTTCAATGCCGGGGTTGGCACAATCATCGTTTATCAGGCAATCAGAGGCGTATATGAAATCGCGAGGGTTGAGCCTGAGAACAGCGTCGATGTCAGGTGGTCGCCATTCTTCCTAGTGATGGGCATCGTCGCTATCTTGTTTGGTATAATCTTCTCCGCTTTCCATATAGCAAAAGCGAAAAAAGAAAAAGAAAACCTCTAGAACGAACTAGAGGTCTTTTTATCTGATGCAAAGCGTTTTTGCCAAGGATTTTAGGTTTTCTTCTTTCAAAAACTCTAACAATTCCTCGATTGATTTGAATTCTTTTTCTTTCAAGAGGAAGTGGAGGGCGTTCACGACTTCGTCACTAATCGTTTCAGCGTCTTTATAGTCATCGTCGCTCGTGTGATGAAGCTCTTCTTCGACGAGGATGATTAAGGCTTTCCTGATGAGGATGAGCATCGATGGTTCAATCCAATAATCAAAGACAGAAGAAGGGTATTTCTCCTCGAATTTGTTGAGTTTCAGATATAAAGGCAACCCATCTATTGCGAAGTGCCATAAATCAGCGAAGAGGTAATCGAAAGGGGAAGCCTTCTTCATGTATTCAATCGCATCATCTTCAACGATCTCAATCTTCTCTTTGTGAGGGAAGAAAGGAAGGATGTTCTCCTTGAAGAGCTTGATGACGCGGCTATCTTTCTCGATGACGGTGACTTTGCTCACTTCTTCTTTGAGATGAGCCATATAAGCAAAGTAGCCTAAGCCCAAACCAAGAGTGATGACGTGGCCTTTCGCTTTGGCTATCGGTTCTTTCATCGTATTGATCTCGTGAGGGGTCACACTCATCCAGATGCGTTCGTTCTCTAAGAGGGCGAGGAACTCAAAAGGTTTATCGAAATAGCCAAATGGAGTGGTTTCTTCATAGAATCTCCCTTTGACCTCCATCTCGTCATAAACAAAACCAATGTGCGAAGGCTTTTTTAGATAATCGAGACGGAATTTGCCGTCCTTTTTCGCTTTAGGCCTAACGTTGATGAAGTAGGGGTTATCTTTGTATTCTTTTGGGTCAAGTCTCTTTATCGGATAAGGGAGAAGAGATTCATTAACTTTCTCATCCCCTTGGAGGAGGATGTTATAAAACATCGCAGCCGCTTCATTGTCATCCATGGCCGCGACGAGTCTAAGAAATTCTTCTCTGTCTTTGTTCCCGAAAGCAATCTTCATAGGAAGATTTTATGATTTCTTTCCTCATCCATAAAGCCTAGAATTGCTTTGATGAGAAACTCCAAAGTCATTCTGACCAATATGTGCATGCTCTACCAAGAAGATGGGAGCTTTTTGGTCATCGATAGAAAGAAACAGGATTGGCCTGGTATCAATTTCCCTGGCGGCCATGTCGAAGATGAGGAATCGATCCCCGAAAGCGTCATCCGCGAGATGAAAGAGGAAACGGGATATGACCTTCACTCAGTCGAGGAATGTGGCTACTTCGAATGGAATGTCCCAAAAGAGAATGTGAGGCATCTTGCCATCCTCTTTAGAAGCAAAGATTTCTCTGGCGAGATCCATCCTTCAAAGGAAGGGGAAGTGCTTTGGGTGAAAGAAGAGGACTTAAAAGGAAAAGCCCTATCTCTCGATTTCGATAAGGTTTTAGAAATCTGCAAGAAGGGCTTATAACTCTATCGGTATCGGGATTCCGGATGCGCTCATGATGAGGATAAGGAATAGCGCAGCCACGACCTGATGGATGACATAGATGAACAAGGTATGTCTTCCAACATAGCATATCGGCCTTCCCCAACCTGTCTTGAACCAAGATGGGAGGAGGCTCTTTTTCTTTCTGTAAACGGTTTTGCCAACGGATGCGCCAGCGAATACGGCAGTGGTGACAAGGAGCGGTGAGAAATAATCATCGCCATATCTCTTTGTGCCGATGAGCAATTCGCCCATATTTTTAGCGAGTTCCTCAAGCGTCGCAAACGGAGGCTTGATGCTTTGCAT
>JAILRR010000103.1 GCA_024698065.1 Bacilli bacterium | reverse complement strand
ATCTTGTTAGGATGAAGCTTCTTATTGCGGTCGGTAATATAGTTGTGCTCTCCGCATTCGGTGCAGGCAAGAATCACTTGATCACGTTTGCTGATGGCCATAAATTGTTCCCCTCACTTTCTCGTGCGGTGCTAAGAATATCATAGACGAGGCAATTTATCTACAATAAAACCACAAAAATGATTAAAATGTTTCATATATGAAAAGGAACGAGACTAGAAAAATAGAAATAGGACAATTGACGATAGGCGGAAGTGACCATGTCGTGATTCAGTCTATGTGCTCAATAAAGACCTCAAAAGTCGATGAAGTCTCCGCTCAAATCAAAAGATGCGCTTCTTTAGGCGCCGAGCTTATGCGTTGCTCGGTTCTTGATTTCGAAGATGCCGAGGCCTTTAGAGAAATCAAAAAGAGAGTCTCTATTCCTTTAGTAGCAGATATTCATATCGATTACCGTTTAGCTTTAGCTGCTTTAGATGCCGGCGTGGACGCAATTAGAATCAACCCAGGCAATATTGGAAGCGAAGAAAAGGTCAAAGAGGTTGTCGATAAAGCAAAAGAGAAAGGCGCCACTATCCGCGTAGGCGTTAATGGCGGCTCGCTTGATAAGACAATCTATTTTGGAAAAGAAAAGATTAAAGGTGAATGGCTTTTCGAAAGCGCGAAAAAACATGTCGCCATGCTTGAAAAATATGATTTCCATGACATAGTCATATCTCTTAAAGGAAGCGACGTTCAAGAAACTATTGAGGCCTATAGGCTTGCCGCGAACTATTTCCCATATCCGCTGCATTTAGGTATCACCGAAGCTGGCCCAAAAGACATTTCTTTGATTCGTTCCGCTGCAGGTCTTGCCCCGCTTTTATTAGATGGCATTGGCGATACTATTCGCATTTCGCTTAGCGAAGAGCCAGAAGAAGAGGTTTTGGCCGCTTCAAGGCTCCTTCATGATCTTGGTTTGAAAAAAGATTGGCCGACTTTCATATCTTGCCCTACTTGCGGAAGAACCGCGGTTGATCTAATTCCTTTAGCCAAAAAGGTTATGAAATACCTTGAGGAAAATAGAATCTATAAAACCGTGGCGGTCATGGGATGCATAGTCAACGGACCTGGCGAAGCCAGACATGCTGACATCGGCATTGCTGGTGGCAGAGGAAAGTGGGTTATCTTCCGTAAAGGCGAGACAATCCGCGAAGTTAAAGATGAAGACGCTTACGAGGCTCTAATCGAAGAGATTAATCGTTAGTCTTCGTCGTCATTACCACTATTTCTAAAAGAAATATCTAATTGTTTGCGAACGCTATTTCTGATGGCCATTCGACGGTATTTGCGTTTAACCTTGTCGATGGCCTCTTTCTTTTTCTTCTTATAGCCAGGCTCGACGCCTTTGGTTCTTGAAAGAGCTTTGGCGATCTTGATGTCTTTCATCTCAGCTTCAGGGAGTTCTTTCTTCTTGGTCATTTTGCGTTTTTCGCTAGGGCCAAGAGTTTCTTTCTTGAGCTCATCTCCCTTTAAGGAGAAGTAATCAAACTTCACGCCTTCGTTTTGAAGAGCAATCGGTCCTTTGACGGTATCGGCGTTGAAGAAAACCCAGGAATCCCCTGCTTTTCCGAAACGTCCCGTACGTCCAGCGCGGTGATGGTAGAATTCCAAATCGTTTGGAAGATCGATGGAAATAACGTCGCTGACGTCTGGAATATCTAAACCACGAGAAAGGATGTCGCTTGCAACGATGATGCTGCAGGTATTGCTTTTGATTTGGCGTAATGCCTTCTTTCTTGAGCGGTCATCCAAAGAACCGGTGAAATAAATGGTCTCAAACCCATTCTCTTTAAGGGATTTATTGATCAAATTTACTTTCTCGACGGTAGATGCGAATATTATCGCAAGATACGGTTTCCTTATTTTAAGGAAAGAAAGCAAAGCAGCGCTTTCACCTATGTGCTTGATATCTATTAAATGGTGCTTGACGCTCGATGCGGTCTGAACGTTGTCATTTTCGAATTCGAAATCGCTTCTAACGAATTTGAGAAGCTCATCCTTGAGGTTCTGTTTAAGCGTCGCGGAGAAAACCATCGTCTGTGGTTCATCGAGATTAGCGAAAACTTCCTCGATTTCCCCGAAGAATCCCATATCAAGAAGCATATCCGCTTCATCTAAGACAACACGCTTTAAATTACCTAAAAAGAATATGTGCTTAGAGATAAGAAGATCCTTTAAACGTCCTGGAGTGCCAATGATCAATTGAGGAGGAACGCTTTTTCCTTCGACGTTCTCGCTGACATCGCTTTCGGAAGTGTATAAACGTACTTTGAATTTTGGGAAGAAACGGGTGAACTCAAAGGCGAATTCGTATGTTTGCCTTGCAAGTTCTCTGGTTGGAGAAATGATGATGGCCTGCGGTCTATTGAGATTCAAATCGATCTTTTCAATCAAAGGAATCAAGAAAGCGTGGGTCTTTCCGCTACCGGTTTCGCTCTGCGCGAGCAAAGAAGTGCCACGCAGGGCCTTAGGAATAACGGCTTTCTGAACCGGGGAAGGATCTATGTAGCCTAACTTGGTTAAGGCGTTTGCTAGTTGTGAGGAGATGTTAAACGATTTGAAACTCATAATGAGTTTATTATAGATGAACTTCCTTTTATTCGCACCACTAGAGAGTGATAATTAAGACCATGAAGGTCACAGTGATCAATCCTCATGGCTTTTGTGCCGGCGTCCAAAGGGCGCTTGATTTGGCGTACAAAGCCAAAAGCGAACATCCTAACCGTAGCATCTATATCTTAGGGAATCTAGTGCATAATGAACATGTCATCGACGACCTAAAAGCCGATGGTTTCGTCATTCTCGATGAACGCAAAAAGTCGCTTTCTGATTGGATTGATACGCTAAATAAAGGCGATATCATCGTATTTTCCGCGCACGGACATGACCCACACTTAGATGAAAAGGCCGCTAAGAAAGGCCTTATTAAATACGATGCAACCTGTCCATTCGTAATCGCTAATTCCGTTCTTATTAAGAAGAGAATAACCGAAGGCGGAGAGACAATTTTCATCGGACAAGCCGGTCATGCCGAAACCGTAGGGACACTTATGATGGATGAATCAAAAGTATTTCTCTTTGAGCCAGGCAAACCATTTGATTTTGGTCAATTAACAGTCAAAAATCCTCTTTTAGTTTCACAAACAACGATGGGAACCGACGAAATGGCTGAATCAATCTCGCTTTTAAAGGAGCATTTCCCGATGATTGACATCGCTGCAAGGGTTTGCGATGCGACCGACAGGCGCCAGAAGGCCATTTGCACGGCTCCAAGTGACATTGACTTATATGTTGTCATGGGTTCTGAGACAAGCAACAACACCAAAAAGCTTCTGCTCCTAGCTAAAGAAAAATATCCGAATGCAAAAACCATTAGGTGCCTTGATGTTGAAGAAATCAAACGCTCAGATATTAAGGGTTTAAAAAATGCCGCTTTAATCAGTGGGGCGTCAACTGCAATGAAGGAATTTGATGAAGTCAAATCCTACTTAGAAAGTCTCTGATTCCACTGCTAATCTTTGAAAGTTGAATAGTTTAAAAATAGTTTCGAATTAGTAGTTTGAAACTATTTTCATTCAACACTAATAGTAACAAATTGAGGAAATGTAACGAAAAGGCTGTTTTTATGAATGACTTTGTCTTTCGTTAATATTTAATATGCTCTCCACCTCTTCTATTTCAGCGCTCAACTCCTCTGCTTTAGGCGAGTTCATCGGGAGAGCTCTTTTTATCTTATTAAAGATCTGGATCTGTTGCGTGTAATACTCTTTCCAGGCCTCATTCGGGTCTCTGACATTGAAGTATCCGTACTTGCGCTCGAGACGGGTGTACACCGGCTTAGAAGCACACTTCTTCCAACGCATTATGTCGTAAGGTTTCCCTTTATCTAACAAGAAACAACCTTTCTCTATCTCATAATTCAAGGAAGCGAGTGTTTTATAGACGATCTCTGAGTCCGTGTGGGCGTCGACAAGGATGTATTTCACGTTATTTAGCTTCTCTTTGTGACTAGACAGAATTTCTGATATCAATCTTCCGCCCATGCCGGCTAAAACAACCGTGTCACAACGCTGATCGAGCTTCTCGATGCCACTGCTTAAAGAATGTGAAATCTTTTCTTCTAATCCTGCGTCTAGAATTGCCTTTACCATGCGTGAATACGGCCCTTCTTTGTTATCGACAGCGAACGCCCCTGCTATTTTGTTTTCCTCGCATAAGAAAATCGGAAGCAAGCAATGGTCGCTTCCGATATCCGCAATGAAAGAACCAGGTACGATAAAATCGGCTATTTTAAGCAATCTATCTGATAGTCTTTTCATTTAATTAATTTGATCGACAGAGGTTATTTGTTGCCTTTGGAATGGGTGTCAGGTCCTTCCGGATAATAGGCATCTTGGTAGTCGCCAAGTCTCTTGGCTCTCGTTGGATGGCGGAGTTTTCTGATGGCTTTGGCTTCAATTTGACGAATACGCTCACGAGTGACGCCGAATTCTTTGCCGACTTCCTCAAGGGTCCTTGGACGGTTGTCATCAAGGCCATAACGGAGTCTTAAGACTCTTTCTTCACGGTCCGTTAAATCGTGCATGATCTCATAAAGCTCATCCTTCAAGAGGGATTTTGTAGTGAATTCCTCTGGGGACTGGACTTCTTTATCTTCGATAAAGTCTCCAAGGTGGGAATCGTCTTCCTCACCGATTGGAGTTTCAAGGGAAACTGGTTCGAGAGCGATGCGCTGGATCTCACGGATTCTCTCTGGGGTGAGAGCGCCTTCCATCTTCTTGCTGATTTCCTCTGGCGTTGGGTCTCTGCCAAGTTCTTGGACAAGCTGGCGCTGAACCCTTGTCATCTTGTTGATGGTTTCAACCATGTGAACAGGGATACGGATGGTTCTTGCTTGGTCGGCGATGGCACGAGTGATGGCCTGACGGATCCACCAAGTTGCGTAGGTTGAGAACTTAAAACCTTTGGTGTAGTCGAACTTTTCGACCGCTTTGATAAGACCCATGTTTCCTTCTTGGATTAAATCAAGGAAGTGCATTCCACGGCCGACATAGTGTTTGGCGATAGCAATAACAAGACGGAGGTTTGCGGTGATTAAGCGGTTCTTCGCGTTGACGCCTTCTTCGGCATCATAGTGAAGCCCTCTTAAATCGGCCTCAAGCTTACGGGCCTCTTTATCGTAATCAAGGCCATCTTTCTCACATTTCTCTTTGAGAGCTTGGAGTTCTTCTTCTTTGTGGGCGATTCTCTTGTCGTATTGTTCCTTGGCCGCCTCACCACGTTTGATGGCCTCAGCGAGTTCGGTTTCTTCTTTTGCGGTAAGCAAGCGAACTTTACCGATCTCTTTGAGATACATCTTGACGGAGTCATTGACCTTAACGTCGCCTGATTGGACTCTGGCGAACTCATCAATGGCGCTGTCATCGATGTTGGCGATTTCTTGATCGGCTTCATCGACATCTTCGTCGATGATGTCTTCTTCGGCTTCACGGTTGGCCTTTTCGAGGTCATCCATGGATGGGCCGATATCATCGGACTCTGCTTCGTCTTCATCGGTGATGACTTTGATTTTGTTTTCGTTGAAGAAAGCGATTAAGGATTCGAGGTCGTTCTCGCTGATATCCTGTTTGGCGGCGACATCCATAAGTTCCTCTTGGCTGATAGAACCGCTGGTTTTCGCCTTCTTCATGAATTGCTTCTTGATGGCTTCCAAAGCTTTTTCAACGCCAGAATCCTCATTGTCATCGATATCGACATCGTTGAATCCGGTGTCGAAAGAATCAAAGGATTCATCCTCATCTTTCGCTTTTGAGGCCTTTTTCGAAGGTTTTTCCTCTTTTTTGGCCTTTTTGGTCTTTTTCTCTTCTTCGAGAATTTCGGTCTTTTCTTTCTTTGGCATGGGTGTTTATCCTTTCTATTCCTTTTTGATATTACGTTTAAGTCGTTCTTTTCTTCTGGCGGCAAAGTCCTTTAACGTCGCTGCGGCTTTCCGCGCGTCTCCACCAGTATTCGAGATGGCTTTAGCTGTTTGTTCGAGGTCGTATTGTTTTTCTTTTTCGTCTTGTATGACCTCAATGACCTCTTTCATTCCTTGGTCGCTATAAGGCGGATAGTACTTTTCAGAGGCTATCTCGGTGATACGACTCACGAGGGTGTCTGTCTCTTCGTCTCCGGAATTCGCTATATCGTTGATGAGTAATGGAAGCGCGATCGTTTCTTCTTTTCGGGATTCCTTATAGTCAACGATGTAGTTGGCGATTGAGTTATAGACTGAGGTATAGAAATTACCTATCTCATCCTCGTAACGTTTGACCGCTCTAGAATCGCTTAGCATGTAATAAAGTGCCAAACGTTCCGCCCTAAGAAGTCTCTTTCCGAGGACTTTCTCAGGATGGAGCCTAGAGAAATCAAGTTCATCGACAGCGATGCTGGTTTCTTCTTCATCTGCGTTGCTGACGACTTTCTTATTGATTTGGATTCTAATCGCTTCCATCTCATAGCCAGTGGCTTTTGAGAGTTTGGCAATGTAGTTATCGCGGTCGATCCCAGCGGGAATGTTCCTTAAGAACTTGATGAAGTAGAGCATTACTCGCCGACGATCATCAGGCGTCTCGGGCTTTTTGACGTTGAGGTAATAGTTGATTTGGAAGTCCATCGCATCAACCAGATGGGACATGGCTTCCTTTAAAGCCTCAGGCCCGCTTTCCTGAAGGATGTCATCAGGATCGCGAAGGTCATTAGGGTTGCTGACTAGACGGTATGGGAGACCGGCCGCATTGAGCTGCGTGATGATCTTCATCATGCCGATTTGGCCAGCGGCATCGCCATCAAGGCAAAGCCTTATCTCGCAGTTGAGCTTCCTTAGCAACGCTATTTGCTCAGAAGATAGCGAGGTACCCATAAGGGCGACAGCACTAGAGATGCCAGCCTTATCAAGGGCCATGACATCCATGAACCCTTCAAGAACATAGACATAGCCATCGTGACGGGCGCTGCCTTTCACGTTGTGGTAGTTATAGAGAATCTTTCCTTTGTGGAAGATTGGGGTCTCTGGAGAGTTAACGTACTTCGGGTCTTGCTCTTTTTTGAGCTTACGGGCACTGAAACCAACAACTTGGCCATTAGGATCGCACAATGGGAAGATAAGTCTTCCGGCGTTGGCGTCTTTGGCGTTAGCGCTAGCTAAGGCAATACCGATATCCTCAACCGATTTCAATGAATGCCCATGGGCAAGGAGGAATTCGACTGTCTTTCTGCCATCTGACAGCGCGTAGCCAATCTTGTATTTCTTGATTTGGCTTTCATCGATGTTTCTCTCAGAGAGATAGTCTTTGGCAACCTTTCCTTCTGGGATATTGAGGCCATAGTCGTAGAATTTCTGGAGGTCGTTGATGCAGTTATATAAAGGCTCAATGGTCGGGTCTTTCTTTGGGACGAAGGCCTCTTTTGTGAGCCTATCATCATGGAAGCCGACGATCTCAGCGACTTTGCGAACCGCTTCAGCGTATGAGATTTTCTCGTATTTGGAGACAAAGGTTATGGCGTTTCCGGCCGTACCGCAGACAAAACACTTGAAGATCTGTCTTTCTGGAGAGATCGACAAACTTGGGTGTTTGTCATCATGAAAAGGACAAAGGGCCATGTAATTACGGCCTTTTTTGGTAACCGGGATGTATGCCTTGATGACATCGACGATATCGGTTTGTTCCAATAATGCGGCGATGAGTTCAGGTGAATAGGCCATCGATTGCCTCCTTTAACGATGCTTAGAAAACGAATTTTTCTTCGAAGTGTTTGACGAGCTCGTCGATAGGCATGCGGATTTGCTGCATGGTATCGCGATCACGGATGGTGACGGTGTTGTTCTCGAGAGTGTCGAAATCAACGGTGACGCAGTATGGGGTTCCAATCTCGTCTTGGCGGCGATAACGCTTGCCAATTGAGCCAGTCACGTCATAGGTGACCTGGAAGTGTTTGTTGAGGACACTGAGAACTTCTTTGGATTTCTCCTCAAGCTTCTTGGAAAGAGGGAGAACGGCGATTTTGTATGGGGCGAGCGAAGGAAGAATGTGCATGACGGTGCGAACATCTCCACCTTCTAAAGCCTCTTCGTCATAGCTATCCATGAGAACCATGAGGACAAGACGGTCAAGACCCATGGAAGGCTCAATGACGTATGGGATGTATTTCTCGCTGGTCTCAGGATCGAAGTAAGTCATATCCTCTTTGCTATAGTCCTGATGGCGTTTCAGATCGTAATCGGTTCTATCGGCAACGCCGAGGATTTCTCCCCAACCGAGATCTGGGAAATCATATTCGACGTCGGTTGTGGCTTTTGAGTAGAAAGCAAGCTCAGCTGGCTCATGGTCACGGAAGCGAAGGTTCTCGGCTTTTGGTCCAAGGCTTTCGACGAACTTGAGGCAGTAGTCTTTCCAATATGAGAACCACTCAAGGTCGGTTCCTGGCTTGCAGAAGAATTCCATTTCCATCTGATCGAATTCACGAGTGCGGAAAGTGAAGTTCCCAGGGGTGATTTCATTACGGAAGCTCTTACCGGTTTGACAGATACCAAATGGAAGTTTCTTTCTCTGGGTACGCTGAACGTTTTTGAAGTTAACAAAGACGCCTTGGGCGGTCTCTGGACGGAGATAGACGACGCTGCTGCTATCTTCGGTGACACCGATGTGGGTCTTGAACATCATGTTGAACTTACGGATTGGGGTGAAGTCGGCCTTTCCACAAACAGGGCATTTGACATCATGCTCTTTGATGAACTGATCCATCTGCTCGAAGGTCATATTATCGACATCGGCATCTGGGAACTCGGATTTGATGAGTTCGTCGGCGCGGTGACGGGCTTTGCAAGCCTTGCAGTCGATCATTGGGTCGTTGAAGGTCGTAACGTGACCGGTAGCTTCCCAAACGCGTGGGTTCATAAGAATACCAGCATCAATGCCGACGTTGGTTGGGGATTCTTGGACGAATCTCTTCCACCATGCCTCACGGACATTCTTCTTGATTTCAGCGCCTAATGGGCCGTAATCCCAGCTGTTCGAGAGACCTCCATATATCTGTGAACCTGGAAAAATATACCCAGTCTGTTGAAGATGGGTTGTGATTTTCTCAAATGAATGCTTGTTTGCCATATTCTACCTTTCGAATTAAAAAGTCTCTCTATGAGAGCCCTGCGTATAAGTGTAAGTTGTCAGTGTGTAATGTCAACCCTATATAAGTGAACTGTATCGATTGTTTTATATCAGTTCAAGACTCTTGAGCTTAACGCCCGTGAAATCTTCAACATATAGGATGAGCCTCTTTAGCAAAGCTAGGCTTTCTTTGGCCTCAAAACTCACTCTAAGAGCGTCGCTTAAGCCACATTTGAAACAGAATCTAAGGATCTTCAAATCTCTTGCTGTGAGTTTTGATGAAGCTGAGCCGCAATCGCGGCAAACAAAACCCCCTTCGCGGAACGAAACACCGATGATGTCGGTCTTTTTGCCACAAACAACGCATTCGTCAACTTCTAAGCCATAGCCAATAACGCCCAATAAATGGCAGAAATAGATGAGCGCTCTAGATGCTTCTTTCCCTTTTTCCTTAAGAAGGTTCATCGTTTGATCAAGCCAAGGATATATCACGGAAGCTTCTTCTTCGGAAATGAGCTTCACGCTCGCCTCGGCTATGAAACTGAAGATAGCGAGTCTCGTGAGATCGCTTTTGCCATCCGGAAGTGATATAACTTCACTTTCCTGAAGAGCGTATCCACCGTTTTTCTGTTCGACCAAAGAGAACTTCGCCTTTGAAAGAAGTTGGCTAGAGGCAAAATTCTTGCTTGTGTTTTTCTGGACGCCCCTACCCAAAAAGGAAAAGAGACCTTCTGATGAAAGGACATTCATCATGGCGTCGCTTTCTTTATAAGGAGAGGAACGAAGGACAAAGCCTTCGATGGTTTTAATCGTCTTTTCCGCCATATCCTAGTTTTTGGAGCTTACGAGGATCGTTTCTCCATCCTGGGACGCATTCGACTTTGCAGATCAAAGTGACGTGTTGCTGCCACATCTTCTCAAGGTTGTGACGAGTGCTCATGGAGATTTTCTTGATCATATCGCCGCCTTTTCCGATGATGATGGCTTTGTGACTTTCTTTTTCGGAAACGATTGTGGCTTTGATGAAGGACCCACCGTCTCTTTCTATGAAAGAAGTAACCTCGACTGCGCATTCGTGAGGAATCTCATCCTTGAGGAAACGAAGAAGCTCTTCTCTGATGGCTTCCTTGGCCATGAATGGCTTATCTTTATCGGTTATGACGTCTTCTGGGTAGTATGGCAAACCTTCAGAAAGGTGAGCCACCACCGCATTTTTGATATCTTTCAAACCGAAGTTGGTCTTAGCGGAGATCTGAATCTTCTCGTAGGATGGGTACTTCTCGTTGTAATGAGCGAGGAGGGCTTCCATCTGTTCGACTCTCACATCGTCGATCTTGTTGAAAAGAAGGATGATTGGGGCGTCGCTTTTGATTGAGGCGAGAGTCTCATCATCTTTTGAATAGTTCTTAGATGTGGAATCGATGACATAGAGAATGACGTCGACGCCGGAAATTGAGCGGCGGGCGCTTTTCTCCATCATCTGATAAAGGGCTTCATCCCCTGGGAAAAGCCCTGGGGTGTCGATATAGACAATCTGAACATCTTTTTCGTTATAAACGCCCATGATGGCGTCACGGGTTGTTTGTGATTTAGAGGTAACGATCGATACTTTCTTTGAAAGAATCGCGTTGATTAAAGTGCTCTTTCCAACGTTTGGAAGGCCAAGAATTGATACGAATCCGACTTTCATTTTTTATCTCCCACAAGGCCAAGGATCTTCTCTTGGAGAGGGAACATGATGGCCTCGTCTTCTGGTGTCATATGGTCATAGCCAAGCAAATGGAGAAGACCATGCGTGAAAAGGAAAGACAACTCACGTTCTAACGAATTGCCGATCTCAGCAGCTTGGCGCTTGGCTTGAGGCAGACAAATGAGGATTTCTCCAAGCATCTTCTGCACTTCTAAGGAATTGATTTGATCTTTTGGATCCTTGTCATCGTTAAAGGCAAACGAAATGACATCCGTCACACGATCGACGTTTCTATAGTCCCTATTTACTTGATGAATGGTCTCATCGTCGACGAGGGAAACATCGACTTCATAATTCTCTTTGATGTTGAGGTAAGAGAAAGCAACCTTTGCGATTTCGGTGTATCTTTCCTCTAACCAGTCAAAGTCTTTTCCGTAAGGATTATCAAAAACTATTTCCATATCGGCAATACTTTAGCACACAAGAAGGCAAGATAAAATTATCTTGAATCTTCTTTTTTGACAAAATTCTCGCAGAAATAGACATACGCCCTTTGCCGATCGGATCGATTCTCGAAGAAATTGAGGAGTGACCGAACCGCTTGTCCGAGTCCCAAAAGGCCAAAAAGGTGAAAAAGCAAATAGTTGAGAGTGAAGTTGCCACTGATTAGAGACGGCACGAAAGATAAACCTATGGCCACTGCGATATAGACGATTTGAATATAAGTTATCCCCTCTCCGATTTGAAAAGCTTTGTCACTTATTAGACTCATCTTCTTAAGCTGTTCGTGAAGACTGTCCCTTCCTTTCAAAAGATCGGCTTCATCGGCTAAAAGCATTTCCTTTTTCTTAATGGCTTTGTTTCTAAAAATGCTGCTTTCTAATGCCAGGTAAACGCTTAATCCGATAGCCGAAACATAGAAATATGGGTCATTCAAACCAAACAAGAAGGAAAGACCAAAGATGAGGCTGATTGCTTCAAGAATACTCAAAGCAGCCGGAAACGTTGAGCTCTTAAACGCATAGTAACGCTCATAGTTCTTGGCTAGTTTCTTTTTTGAACTCGAAGGGACGTATTTGAGCCACCTCTTGTCGAACTTCTTGCTATAGAAGCCGCTAATCAAGCGAGAGCCTATGCTGAACATGCCATAGATGGCCAAAAGCACTGCGGTCAGGACGTATGTGTCTTCTTTGCCTAAGAGGTATAAGCCGAAATACAAGGAAGCAATTCCTGACAATGAGACAAGAGCGCTCAAAAAGAACCCGGTTTTGGAGAAGATCTTCGGTTTTGAATATGAACAAATCTCCTCGCTGAACATCGTTGGTTCGCCATAGATTCCACTGAAAGATTCGACGAATTCTTTTTTCTTTACCCATCTCCTTCCACTCGCCGGATCATAAATAAGAAACTTCTCTTTTCTCTCTTTTCTTAGATAAACAAGATGTCCTTTATCTTTTCCGTTAAGAAGGATGAGCAAAGGAAAACTCGTAGCCGTTAGAAGATCTTCCTCGCTGTTTGCGCGCTTCCATTTGATATCCACTCCTTCCTTGAAAGCGATTTGGCGCAGGTCTTCTAAAGAGATATCACCTTCTTTTTCGGAAGTAAGATAGCGATAGCCTTTTTTCTTGGTCAGATCCAAGAGGAGCATTTTGAGGACGGCAAGGCCACAGCCTTCCTCATCTCCCTGATAAACAAAAATTCCCATCACTTTCTATATAGAATGGGAATCTGATTTTTTCGGAAAAAAGGCAATAAAAAATCCCTCATTTTGCTGAGGGATGGGTTTTACCACTTTTTACGGCGGGCCATTTCGGACTTCATTTTTCTACGAAGACCGGTTTTGAGATAGAACTCTCTTTTTCTGGATTCGAGGAGAATGCCGCTCTTGTTGACGCTTCTCTTGAAACGACGTAAGGCTTCATCGAGATTTTCGCCTTCGCGGAGAACAGTTTTAACTGGCATAATTACATTCACCTCGCTTTCGTGCTTCATTATTCTATCGAAGTGTCGGTGTTTTGCAACATTTTTCAATTATTTAGTCACTTAAGTGACTGATTTATATGCTATGATTACGCATATGGATAAACCAGTTGTTTCAATCATCATGCCTGTCTTTCGCAATAGAGACACTCTAGCGAGAGCCCTTGATTCCTTTTTAGAGCAGGATTTCGAGGAACCTTCCGAATTGATCATGGGAATCGACGATTCTGGCGATGGAAGTATCGCTCTTGCCAAAGAATATTGCGAAAAGCATCCTGAGAGAATCAAAATGCACACGGAAGAATACCGTATGGGTCAGGCCCTATCGAGATCCAAGGCCATAGAAGACGCAAAAGGCGACTACATCTATTTCATGGATGCCGACGATAGATTAAGGAAAGATTGTCTCTCGACCTTGGTCAAAACGATGAGGGATACCGACGCCGACTGTGTCAATTGCTCTTTTTACCAAGTCGATGAGAAGAAAGAAAAAGCCTTCTTCTCCTCTTCCAAAATGACATATGGCAAAAAACAGGCGATCACCGCTTTCCTTTGGGACATCTCTTTCAGAGGTTTCCTTTGGACCAAGATGTGGAAAAGGGAAATCGTTGAGAAAAGGCCGTTGCTACTTTTATCCAATCACAAAGACATGTTCGAAGATGTGGCTTTTTGCATCTCGATGCTCTCATATTGCGAGAAAGTCGTCTGCATTAAAGACCCGCTTTATTATTACTATAAGAATGTCCCAACTAGCGCCATGAGCGTTCATCGCACTGACCGTGCAGAAAGACATCTCTGGGTATTCGCCCTCATCAGAAGCTATCTTGAGAAGAATCAGGATAAAACGCTTATCGAGGCTTTTAAGAAGACAACACTCCGTTCATACCTGTCTCTCTTGTTTGATTTGTCGCTTGATAAAAAATACGGCGCTTCCAAAGAATATCTCAAAAACGTAAAGAAAGAATGGAAGGAGGTCAAGAATCTAAAAAAGCCTCTTCCCGAATCCGGAAGAAGCTATAACGAACTTCTTGATCGAGCGTGGCTCAATTAACTATTTAAGGAGGCTCTCATAAGCCTCTTTTAATTTGCCTCCGACGATTTCGAGCGTCCTTTCTTCTACTACTTTGTAGCCTTCATCGAGGATGGACTTGTCTTCGCCGTTCTTGATTAACGAATCGATTGTCTTAATGAAACCTTCATTATCCTTTTCGACGTGAGCGTTTACTTTGTCTTTTAACCATGGACGGTAAACACCGATATCGCGGACAACAAGAGGGCAATGACTGGCTAAAGCCTCAAGAACAACGATTCCTTCGGTCTCTTCTAGAGAAGGGAAGAAAAGACAGGCAGCTTGCTGATAGGCGCCATGGATCAAATCGCCTTTGCAATATCCTGCCATGATGGCGTTTTCCGGGCGGTGCTTGACCCACACTTTCACTTTATGGTTGGTCAAGATCTTCTGAAGGGCGCCAAACCAGATGAATTTGACATTTGGGAAAGCTCTAGCAACTTCAAAGAAGTCCTTGATGCCTTTTCTTTCGAATGGGAAGCCAACGCCCATGACAAACTTTTCGCCTTCTTTGATGCCAAACTTCTCTCTGAAAGCCTTTTGAGCATTGAGATCTTCGGCGTATTCATTCAAATCGATTCCATTTGAGATATCGATGACCTTCTTGGCAAAGCCATAACCATCGATAAGGCCTTTGGAATATGGCGTGGGCGTGACGATTAAGTCAGCATGTGAATACATGTAACGGATGCGGGAATTATATACTGGGGCGACCAGCTGCCAGGCTTTGAAAGAGTTTCTGAAATCCTCGAAAGTCGAATGCCCGTGAACGATAACAGGAATCTTCCTTTTCTTGCATTTCCTTAGGACTGCACCGCTTTTGGCCCAAATCGTGTTGATATGGGCAATATCGAAATCATCTTTAGGGTTGAGGGTATATTCAATTCCCTGGCTCTCCAAAGCACGGATCTGATGGCTTAAAGCGCGGCCTATGCCGCTTGTTTTGATGGCTTCTTGGCCTTCGAAATACAAAAGGACTTTCATAACTATTACTATAAAGGTTTTTTATTTAATAAAAAAGGCGCTCAATCGAGCGCCATTCAATTTGAACAATAATTATTCGCCTTTTTTGAGGTGAAGGATATCCTTACCATCGTAGTAGCCACATTCTGGGCAAACGTGGTGAGGTCTAACCATTGAACCACAGTGGCTGCACTGAACCAAAGCTGGGGCTGCGAGGTTGAAATGAGTTCTTCTCTTTCTTTTAGCGGTTTTACCAATTCTTCTCTGCGGGACTGCCATTTTTCGATCCTCCTTTGTTGGACTGGGATAATTATAAAGAAGGTAAATATATAGTCAAATTATTTTTTGTCAATGTCATAATTTTTCCGTATTGTTTCGATTGCGCCTAATGTGGTTTTTGAATTATCACAATTTGAAAATGGCTAATCAACAGGGCAAAAACCTAGTCGGCTTTGCTGCTTTCATCATAAATGACGGTCGCAAAGGTCTTTTGCAGCGAACGGTCGCTTTTCTTCTTAACCAAAAGATAGTTCTTCGTGTGGCCATAGGTGTAGCCGCTTTTTGAATCATAGTCTTCAAAAAGGACTTCCATCTCCTGGCCATAGAACTTCTTCTCATATTTGTCTCTTAGTTCTCTAGAAAGAGCGAGGAGTTCATGGCTTCTCTTATCTTTTGTCGCACTGTCGACCTGTTTCATGCTCGCTGCAACAGTTCCTTTTCTCGAAGAATAGGCAAAGCAATGAATCTCAGCAAATTCGCATTTCTTTGCGAATTCCATAGTCTCATTCCACTCCTCATCCGTTTCTTCTGGGAAACCGGCAATGATGTCGGTGGTGATAGCGATATCTGGGCACATGCTACGCAAAAGCTTCACTTTCTCGTAATACTCGGATGTCGTGTAGTTACGCTTCATCCTCTTTAAAACGCTGTCAGAGCCAGATTGCAAAGACAAATGAAGATGAGGCATTAAGGCCTGGTAGTTTTTGAAATCCTCGAAAAGCTTATCTGAGATTTCGCTAATGTCTATCGATGAAAGGCGTAGCCTCTTAAGTGTTGGGTTTTCTTTGATGATGTCTTCGACAAGTTCACCAAGGCCATACTCTTTCCCATATAGATCAAGGCCATAAAAGCCGACTTCGATTCCGGTTAAAACAAGTTCTTGATAACCTTTTTCAACAAGGGCTTTAGCCTCTCTTAACGCCTCTTCTTTGGTTCTAGAACGGGAGTTACCCCTAACGAAAGGAATGAGGCAATATGAGCAGAATTTGTCGCATCCGTCCTGAATTTTCAAATAAGCTCGTGCGTTGTCCGTGAAAGCGTTAGACTTCAGTTCCTCGTATTTCTTTTTGCGGTCAAGGTAAGTGACGTCGACGATTTGCTTATGATCAACGGCGAATTGATCGATATAAGAGAGCAATTTGTCGCGGCCTGAAGTTCCGATGATGATGTCGGCGCCTAAAGTCTCCGCTTCGCTTAGGTGGCCTTCAGAGTAGCAACCCATGACGGCGACGATGGCGTTTGGAGAAAGCCTTCTGAATTTACGGATATGCTGACGCGATTTCTGATCGCTTGTGGCCGTGACTGAGCAGGTATTGACGACGATTAAAGAAGCCTCTTCAGGCTTAGACACCTCAACATCCCCTCTTTCAATGAGGGCTTCCTTTATGGCGTCTTTCTCGTATGAATTGACTTTGCAGCCAAGAGAGAAAACAAAGAACTTCATTTCTTTTTCTCGTCCGCTTTCTTGCGAAGTGTATCGGAGATGAGCTTTTCTCTTAAGAGAACATTGAGCATTTTGTCTCTGTCGCCTTCGTAATAAGCGTCGACAACTTTCTGAATGCGAGGAATCATGTGGTTCTTAAGTGGCCTAGCAAGATATTTGTCAAAGAGAGCGATTTTCGCGTCAAGACGGCCTTGCTCATTGATGAAATAGATGCACTCTGCATCATAATCGTAGGCCGCTAAAGAATTCTCGGTCTTACGAAGGATTACGAGTTTTGTGAAATAAGAGTCGTATAAAGACATCCCATAATAATCGAACGGATCGATTAAGGCTGCCTCATAGTCCTTGAGGAGTTTCTTATAAGGTGGAACGGAAAGCTTTTCGTATGAATTCGTGTACAAAGAGGCTAAGGAAGATGGGAAAATCGGAACATAGTTCTTCTCCCCATCAATCTCGATATATGGCAAGGTGCTTGTCACATCTTCCATGAATTCTTCCATCGGGGCGGCCATAGGGTTCTTTTCAACGGCTTTCGAATGAGCGAAGTACTCTTTCTCGATCTCTTCCTTGTTCAAAATCGCACGGAGAACGATATTGGCTCTGATGATTCCAAAAGAATCAATCATCTTAGAAAGATAAGCGAAAGGCTCGTTATCCGATAGTTTGTAGGAATAACGGTTATAGAAAGCGAGCTCATCCCCATGGTCGAATGAGGTAGGTGCTTGGTTATCGCTTAAAAGCTGATAGAGGTTCATTGTTTGCTCTCCCCTAAGAACGAGAAGACGCTGGCAAGATAGATCGAAGCGGTTTCGGCACGCAGGATCCTTTGACCAAGGGAGACTGGGGTGAGGCCTTTCTTTGTGGCAAGGTCCACTTCTTTCTCATCGAATCCGCCTTCGGGTCCGACAATCAAAACGACTCTTTCTCCTTCTTTGACTTTCGAAGCTTCCATAGCAAGGTTAAAGGATTCATGAGAAAGCCCTTCATACGCGAAGAAGGCGTGGTCGAATTTCATATCGGTCATCTTATCAAACGATAAGATATCGTCGACTTTTGGGATATCGATGCGTTTGCATTGCTCGCAGGATGAGAGAACGATCTTCTCAAAACGGGCTTTTCTCTTTTCTTTGTCCTTCTCATCAAGTCTCACGATCGTGCGGCTAGAGACAAATGGAGCGAATTCGGATACGCCAAGCTCGGTGCCTTTTTGAAGGACGAGCTCATCATGTCCGCCTTTTAGGAGAGCGAACGCTAAAACAAGCGTGAAAGGAAGAGGGTTTGGCTTATATAACGATTCGATAACCGTTATCTCAAGAGGGTCGAGGCTCTTTATCTCACAAAGATAGAGTTCGCCAGTATCGGCAATCTCAACCTTGTCACCTTTTTTCGCACGCAAAACACGCACTAGATGATGTGCTTTGTCTGGGGTGATATAGGCTTTGTCCCCTTCGATTTTGCCGAAGAAACGTTCCATACTCTAGCGAAGGAAAACTCCATTCCCGTCTTTGAGGGAATCTTGGAAGATGTAGCGTAAAGCGTAGCCAGCGTGGAAAAGGAAATCGATGGCAAACGGCAAGAGATATCCGCCTGGGATCGACCAATCGATCACGTGGTTAAGATTCAAAATGAGCATGATCGTCCCGATGACGCCAACAAAGCAAAGAGTGAAGATGATGTTGATGAGACCTCTCTTTTTGAAGCCAAGGTAGAAATCATGGATGCCAGCAAAGCCAAGCAAAAGGCAAAGGATGGCCGCAGTTACGCGGCTTTTGCTTTTATAGAGACCGCTCTTTGGTTTCTGAGGGTCGATGAAAGATGTCATGTCTTTCGTCCTATATTGGGAGTCAATTGGATCGACTGTTCCGCAATATGGGCAGACATCGGCATCGAATTTGGCAATTGTGCGATGGCAATTTCTACAAGTTGGCATAAATGGTCTTTCTAATACATTTCATAGCATAACCCCTTCGCACGCATACGAGCAAGAAAAAAGGCCTCACTTTTGTGAGACCTTAATCTTATTTTCTGCCTTTGTTCCACCACTTGCCGAGTTTGGCTTGCTCTTCTTTTTGGAATTGCCTAAGCAAGTCTTTCTCAGTGGATGATAGATTCGTCGGCGTCGTTACTTTGATGTGAAGGAACTGATCGCCTGGACGTCCAGAACGAAGGTCTTTCACGCCTTGTCCCTTGAGTTTCAGAATCTGATTTGGCTGGGTTCCGGCTGGGATTGCGACTTCAACTGAACCATAGACCGTATTGACATCGAGGCTTGCGCCAAGAGCGCAATCGACGAAGGACAGCTCAAGTTCCATGTGGATGTCGTTACCATCACGGGTGAAGACAGGGTCTTTCTTGATGTGGACCTCAATATAGAGATCGCCGTTTTCTCCACCGTTGACGCCTCTTTCGCCTTTGCCTTTGACACGGACTTGTTGCCCATCATTGATACCGGCTGGAATATTGACGTCAAGGTCCTTGTGAACGCGGTTATATCCGCTGCCACCACAGGTTTTGCAAGCGTTTTTGACGACTTTGCCTGTGCCATGGCAGTGTTCGCATGGGCCTTCGGTTTGCATGGTGCCAAAGAGAGTTCTTTGAGTATGCAAAGTGTAGCCACGGCCGCCACAATATGGGCAAGTCGAGATGTCGCTTGGACTCTCAGCACCCGTTCCATGACAGTGTGAACATGGCTCGTCGTAGGTTATCGGCATGGTGATATGCGTTCCTTTGATCGAATCCATGAAGGAAATCGTCTTTTGGACAAGCACATCATTGCCTTTTTGCGGTCCTCCAGAGCTTCTTTGGGACCGTCTTCCGCCACCGAAGAAACTCGAGAATATGTCATTGAGGTCGACATCGCCAAAACCAGCGCCCGAGAAGCCAGCTCCACCGAATGGGTTGCCCGCTCCTCCAGTCGATCCGCCTTGTTGGAAGGCAGCGTGCCCGAATTGGTCATACTGCTTTCTCTTTGAATCGTCGAAGAGGACGTCATAGGCCTCCTGAATCTCCTCAAATTTCTTTGGGGCATCAGGAGAATGGTTGATATCCGGATGGTATTGCTTGGCTAGTTTGCGGTAGGCGCTTTTGATTTCGTCTTTGGATGCGCTTTTGCTCACGCCAAGGACGTCATAATAATCGCGTTTTGCCTCTGCCATTGTTTACTCCTTGTTTTAACAAAAGGTCGGTGGCGCCTAGTTTTTGACGCCACCACCTTAGTGATGATGATTAGTTTTTCTTGTCGGTGAAATCGGCATCGACGACATCGTCGGCACCGGTTGTTCCGGCATCAGAAGCACCTGCTCCTGGATTTGGGTTGGCACCGGTTTGCTGAGCGTACTGAGCGGCTTTCGCGGCGGTGTCTTCGAGTCTTCCGACGATCTCGCGGAGTTTCTCGATGTCGTTGGCACCCATAGCGCCCTGAGCCTCGTCACGGATCTTGATGAGTTCGTCTTTCTGCTCTTGGGTAAGCTTGTCGCCTTGTTCGACTAAGGACTGGTTGATCTGGTCGATGTAGGTCTGAGCCTTATTCTTGACTTCGATGTCACCTTTACGCTTGGCATCGGCCTCTTTGTTTTCCTCGGCTTCCTTGATCATACGGTCGATGTCTTCTTTGGAAAGACCATTGGAACCGCTGATGGTGATATCCTGGGATTGCTGGGTATCGAGGTCTTTAGCGCTGACCTTAACGATACCGTTGACGTCGATGCTGAAGGTGACTTCGATTCTTGGCTGTCCACGTCTTGCTGGTTTGATGCCAGAAAGCTGGAAGTGGCCGAGTAATTTGTTATCGTGGGCCATCTGTCTTTCACCTTGGTAGACCATGATGTCGACGGCTGGCTGGTTGTCTTCGGCAGTCGAGAAGACCTGGCTCTTGGTGGTTGGGATGGTTGTGTTCCTTGGGGTAAGAGGAGTCATGACTCCGCCAAGGGTCTCAATACGAAGGGGAAGAGGAGTGACGTCGAGACGGACGACATCCTTAACGTCACCAGCGATGACGGCGCCTTGTAAGGCAGCACCACGGCTGACGGCTTCGTCTGGGTTGACAGAGAGGTTGATCTCGTGACCGGTGACCTGACGAACCATTTCCTGGACGGCTGGCATACGGATGGAGCCACCGATCATAAGGATCTGTCCGAGATCGCTGTAGTTGAGTTTGGCATCAGCCATGGCCTTTTCCATTGGGGCCTTGCATCTTTCAAGAAGATTGCGGGTCATGTTCTGGAATTCAGCGCGGCTGAGGGTTTTTTCGAAGTTGATAGGACCGTTGGCGCCCATTCCGATGAATGGAAGGGAGATGGTTGTGGTCAAAGAGCTCGAGAGCTCGATCTTGGCCTTTTCAGCGGCGTCTAAGAAACGCTGCTCAGCCATCTTGTCGTTGATATCGACGCCAGTCTCGATCTTGATCTGAGCGCGGATCCAATCGGCAAGGGCTTTATCCCAGTCATCGCCACCAAGGCGGGTGTCGCCAGAGGTGCTAAGAACCTGGAAGGTGCCATCGCCGATATCAAGAATGGAAACATCGAAGGTGCCACCGCCAAGGTCGAAGACGAGGACTTTCTCGCTCTTGTCGCTATCTAAGCCATAGGCTAAGCAACTGGCGGTTGGTTCGTTGATGATACGGACGACATCGAGACCGGCGATGGTGCCTGCGTCTTTGGTCGCCTGACGCTGAGCGTCATTGAAGTAAGCAGGAACGGTGATGACGGCCTTCTTGACTGGCTGGCCGATACTCTTTTCGGCATAGCTCTTCATGTAGGAAAGGACCTTTGAGGAGATTTCCTGTGGGGTGAAATCCTTATTTAAGCAATTGATGTGGAACTTATCGGAAGTGCCGATAGCACGTTTGGCGCTTCTGACGGTGTCAGGATTGGTGATGGCCTGACGCTTGGCGGCGTTGCCGACGATTTCTTCTCCACTGCCTTTGAAGGCGACGACCGATGGGGTGGTCATGGTTCCTTCTGGGTTTGGAATAACTTTGATTTGGCCATCAGCCTGCATGTAGCTGATGACTGAGTTGGTGGTACCAAGGTCGATACCGACGATAATTTCTTTTGCCATATTCTTTGATCTCCTTAAGCCTTGTTGGCTTCCTTTGTATCTTCTGCTGAAGCAGCTTCTTTGGCTTCTTCAGCTGGTTTGTCTTGTTTTTGTTTGCTCACCTTGACCATGACAGGTTTGATGAGTTTCTCGTGTAGGCGGTAGCCTTTAGAATAGACCTGAAGGACTTTGTTTCCTTCGTCTTCGCTTTCCTCAACTTCCATGGCGTGCATGAAGGCTGGATCGAAGTCATCTCCTACCTTAGGAAGGATCTCGGTGACGCCTTCGCTAGATAACGCGTTTTGAAGTTGATTATAGATGAAGCTGAATCCTTGCTGGTAGTTCTTGGCTTCCTGGCTATTAGGCTCAGCGCTTAAGGCCATATAGAAGCTATCAAGAGCTGGGAGAAGATTCTCAACGAACCCTTCTGCTCTATAACGGAGTGCCTCGCGGTGATCGGCTTCGAGGGATTTGCGGAGGTTAGCCGTATCGGCGTAGGCCATATAGGCTTTGTTCTTCCACTCCTCTTTCTCTTTGCGTTCGGCCTCAGCGGCATCCTTGAGCTTCAAGAAATCGCTATAGAGGATCTCAACCGTCTTCGGTTCGTTACCCTCTTCTTTTATTTCTTCGCTTTTTTCTTCTGGCTGTTCGGGCTCTTTGCGTTCTTCGTTTTCTTTTCTTTTGTTGAACATTCGATTCCTCCTTTCGTGGTGGCGCTGAAGTAGTTGTCTAAGGCTTCAGCGAAGTACTGCAGCGTGGCAACGACTTTGTCGTAATCCATACGGGCTGGCCCAAGGACGGAAAGGGTTCCTTTCTCGCCAGGAACATTGATGTTCGTGCTGACGAGGGCGAGGTTCTCATAACCGTATTCCTTGTTGCCGATCGAGATGGTGATGTTGCCATTGGTTTTTCCTGATTTGAGAATTCGTTTGAATTCCTCAGGGTCATCGATGAAGGAGAGAAGCTCTCTTAATTTGCTGGCGTCGTTAGCGAATTCCGGTTGCTTATATAGCTCTTCTTGGCCATAAAGCTCCATACGTTCGGTGGCGAGCTTAGCGAAGACTCCCATGATGGCTTCGTAGATGAGCTCTTGGCCGACCATATAATCGGTAAGGGCTGGGCGAAGGGCTTCCATCTTGGAGACGACTTGGCTGAGTGGGGTTCCCGTAAGGCGGTCATTAAGGAGTTTGACGGTCTTGACGACTTGGTCCACTCTCGTGCCTTCTTCCATTAAAAAGGTCTTATTTTCGACATAGCCTTTATCGGTGACGAACACAGCGGTTGCCGTATTGTTGCTAAGAGGGATGACTTGGACGCTTACAAGACGCTCATCATCGACGCTTTGACCGATGACGACGGAGGCTAAGTTGGTCATCTGTGAGAGGATCTCGCAGGATTCTTTCATGACTTCCTCAACGCTCTTGGTCTTTTCGCTAAGAATGTTCTGAAGAGCGTGCTTGGCTTTGTCTTCGACTCCACCGGTGCGGAGGTTATCGACATAGTATTGATAGCCTTTCTCGGTTGGCACGCGTCCGCCGGAAGTATGAGGCTTCTCGATGAAGCCCATTTTCTCAAGGGCGTTCATCTCGTTGCGGATGGTCGCGCTGCTGATATCGAGTTTGTATTTCGTCATCAACGTCTTGCTGCCAATCGGCTCGGCATATCTGATGAAATACTCGACTATAAGCTTGAGAATCTCGTCACGCCTGGTCATCTTTTGCTCTCCTTTTTAGCAGTCACACCTTTCTGGTGCTAACGATATTATATGGCGCTCTTTAGCACTGTCAATATACAAGTGCTAGATAAATGAAAATCCCCTTTAGGGGGACTCTTAGCATATGCGCGTTTCCTATTTAAATAAGGATAATAACACGCGGTCGAGAAGGAGGATTCCTTTATCTGTGCAACGCACTCTATCACCCTCAAAAACCAAGAGCCCATCGGACTTTAGTTTATCGAGCTGTTCTTTGTAATCGCTTAAGAAAGAAGATCCGAAGCGCTCCTTATAGTTTTCTAAAGAGAAACCTTCTTCGAGGCGGAGGTTTGTTAAGAAGAATTCCTCTTTCAAATCCTTTTCTGAAAGGGTCTCTCTTTCCCCTTCGAAGTCACCTTTAAGATAAGCAAGAAGGTTCTTCGTGAAGGTGAAGCGCTCCCCGCTCAGGTAACCACTGGCGCCCAAACCGGCTGCATAATATTCTTCGTCATGCCAATAGGTCAGGTTGTGACGGGATTCGAAACCAGGTTTTGAGAAGTTCGATACTTCGTATCTCTTATAACCTGCTTTTCTGAATTCATTAAGGATGAGATCGTACTGATTGGCGGCATCCTCGTCATCCATTTCTTTATAGCCTTGGTTATGCCAAGAAGTGCCAGGATTGACGCTTAGGCAATAGGTTGAAAGATGAGGGACATCTAAGGATAAAAGTGCCACCACATCTTGTTTTACGTCTTCTAATGTTTCAGTTGGAAGACCATAAATCAAGTCACAGGTAATGTTGGTGAAACCACATTTTTTGGCCAGTGCCACTTTCTCTTTCGCTTCCTCAAAATTGTGACCTCTACCCATCAGTTTTAGGAACTTGAGGTGTGAGCTTTCAACTCCGATTGAGAGGCGATTCACACCGCACTCACGCATGATCAAAAGTTTTTCCTCAGTTAGGTTCTCTGGGTTTGCCTCAATCGTGAATTCGTAGTCCGATTTATCGAGGTATGTAGAAAGTTTTGCGAGAACCTTCTTCAGAAGACAGGATGGCAATGATGTAGGCGTTCCACCACCCACATAAACAGTCTTTAAGGGTTTGTTGATGCCTAGGCCATCTAATTGCTCAATAAGCCTATCGACATAAGAAAAGGCCCACTCTTCTTGGTATATGACCTTCGTGAAGTCACAATACCCGCAGATATGGGCACAAAATGGAATGTGAACGTATAAAGATTCGGCCACGACTATTCTTTGTCTTCTTTTTCTTCGAAAGCGGCAGCTTCTTCTGGATGCTCTTCAGCGTAGCGTCTCATCGCTTCGGCGGTTTCTTCGTCGAGGACTTCTTCGGTAGCGCGAGAGACTTCTTCCTCAGCCACTTCTTTCTCTGTTGGGCGATCGGCGTCTTTCTCAAGCTCGCGGGCGGCTTCGTTCATCTGCTGAATGGTTTCTTCATCGGTGATGTCGGTGACGAGACGATTGACCTCTTCTTCGGCGATTTCCTTGTCGCTCTTAGGTTTTTCTGGGTTTTGGAAAGGCTTTACGTATTTCTTAACGAGGATGACGCCTAAGACGATAATGCCGAAAAAGACGACAAGGGCAATGGTAATGAATAATGGGCTCTCAAAAAAGCTGGCGTAGGTTCTCATTTCTTTTCTCCTTTAGTGGCTGGACGATAAACGAATTTGTTCTTCACTTGGAGTTTTTCGTAATAGCCTTCGCTGGCCAAGTGGTCCATCGAAGTACGGGCTGTCTCATAAGCGCAGCGACAGAATGATTTGTATTGCTGAATCGTGTAATAACGACCAGGCGTGCAATGGTTCGCCAAGAAACTTGACTGTTTCCTGTTGAGGCTTGGGTTCGTCTCAAGGAGGTAACGGACGTATTCTTTGACTTCTTTGTCGCTAAGAGTGTTGGCCGGGACGCCTATGCGGTAAGCCGGAGCGCTTGTCTCCATCATCTCCTCAGGAGTGATGTAACCGCTAGGTTTGAGAGCGTTCTTCGGCTCTTTCTTTTCAATGACCGGCACTTCTTCTTTCTTAGGAGGCTCCGGCTCAGGAAGAGGTTCTTCCTCAACCGTTTCCTCTTCAAATTGTTCTTCAAGAGGTTCTTCTTGAGGCTCTTTAGGAAGGACGGGTTCAACTGGGACAGGCTCAACCTTAGGCTCAGGCTCAGGAAGAGGTTCTACTGGAGCGGGTTTGATCTCCTCTGCTCTAGCTTCTTCTTCAGGGGAAAGGGTTCTATATTCCTCTTTGTAATGGGTGAGGCGAGCTTGTTGAATCTGGTCTTTTAAGAAATCGAGAAGGCGATTCATCACATTCATGCAGCTAAGGATGAAATAGGTCAGGTCGCCTTCTTTCTTACACTCTTTAATCGATTCCATGACGGCATGGTCGCCAAGAAGCGTTTCGAAAGGAAGCATGAAGGCAGCAACACCTGAACTGCCACTGGCATAGACATTCTTCGCAAGAAGGATGGAAAGCGGGTAGTTAAGGTCATCGAATGGCTGGATGTATGAGACGTAGAATAACGCGGTCAACGAATTGATGAGAAGGTTATCACCTTTTCTGAGGGTGCCGAATAGGTTCTCCATCATATCTTCGATATCTCTGGCTGGGGCTTTGTCATAGTCGTAGCCATTGATGATCGAGGTTGGACGGTAGGAACTTGGACCTTCTTCGCGGTAGAACTTCGTAAGTTCAGGAACACCAAGAAGATAGGTGAAAGCATCTGCTAAGAAATTGTCATCGGAAGGAAGGATCCTCTCCTCCCCAAGATAATGGTCTAAGGTATGAAGATAATGAATAACTGGCGTATGAGCGGTGTTTTCCTCACGATACGTCCCGTTAAGCAAAGCCCTGACCGAGATGTCGCTAATATTCACGCCCTGATAGACGGCAATTGCGCGTAGCCATGAAAAGAAAACGCCTTTTCTGACTTCGTACTTGGCATCCTCGTCAAGAGCCCTATATAGCCTTAAAGTATTGTCGATCTTGTTCTCGAACATCGTGATCTTATCTTTGATGATTGGGGTCAAAGTGATGTAGATCTGAGTTCTATTGATGAGGTTGATCGGAAGAGGATAGCGATATTGCTTCCTGTATTCCTCTTGTTCTTGCCAAAAAGAATCGATGAAAGTCGTGTTTAACGCACGGGACAATTCGCGACGATTAAGATACCTCTCGTCGGTATAGAGATTCGTGTATTTGGATGACATACCTGAATAATTATAGATGAGAGAGAGTTTTGAGACAATACAAGAACTAAAAAACTACTAAAAATATTTAGGAAAACAATGAATTAACAAGGAACGGTGTTACTTTTCGTTGCCTTCATCAATCGAGAGAAGCGCCATGAAAGCCTCTTGTGGAACCTCGACGGAACCGATGGCTTTCATCCTCTTTTTGCCTTCTTTTTGCTTCTCTAAAAGCTTCTTCTTACGGGAAATATCACCACCATAGCATTTGGCGAGAACGTCCTTACGGACGGACTTGATGTCGCTTCTGGCGATGACTTTGCCATTGATGGCAGCCTGAAGAGGGACTTCGAACTGCTGCTTAGGGATGATTTCTTTGAGTTTTGAGACAATGGCAAGACCCCTGCTATAGGCGCTCTTACGATAAACGACTGTGCTTAAAGCGTCGATTGGGTCGCCATTCAGATAGATATCCATCTTGGCGAGGTCGCTTGGTCTGAAGGTGTCAAGCGTGTAATCAAGCGAGGCATAGCCACGGGAAACGCTCTTAAGGCGATCGAAGAAATTGAAGATGATTTCACTAAGTGGAATGAGGTACTTTAAGGTCTCTCTTGTATCGTCAAAATAGATGAGATCCTGGTAGATGCCGCGTTTATCTTGGCAAAGCTGCATAATCGATCCGACATAGTCTTTAGGTGTCATGATTGAGGCTAAGACATAAGGTTCTTCGATAGAAGAAATCTTCGATGGCTCAGGCATTTCACTTGGGTTATCAATGGTAAGGACATCGCCATTGGTGAGGTTGACCCTATATTTGACCGACGGCGCGGTAAGGATAAGGTTAAGGTTATATTCCCTTTCAAGCCTCTCCTGGATGACATCCATATGGAGAAGGCCAAGGAAGCCAGCACGGAAACCAAAGCCTAGGGCTTTTGAGCTCTCTGGCTCATAGACGAGAGAAGCATCGTTCAATGTGAGCTTCTCAAGAGCGTCCTTTAGGTCGCCATATTTCTGAGAATCGACTGGGTAGAGGCCACAATAAACCATCGGCATGATTTTGCGGTAGCCAGGAAGAGGTTCTTTGGCAGGTTTGTTCTCCAAAGTGACGGTTTCGCCTGGGAAAACATCTTTGATGTCTTTGATGGTCGCGGTCAAATAGCCGACTTCACCGCATTCAAGAACACCAGTCGAGAGTTCTTTTGGAGTACGGATTCCAACCTCGGTGACTGTGTAGGTCTTTCCGCTTTGCATAAGACGAATTTTGTCACCGACTTTGACACGGCCATTTTTGACCCTGACAAGGACAACGACGCCGCGATAGGAGTCGTAATAGGAATCGAAGATCAAGGCTTCTAAAGGAGCCTCGCTGTCGCCACTTGGAGGTGGGACAAGCTCCACCACTTTCTCAAGCATTTCATCGATGCCGACGCCGGTTTTGCCGCTGACGCAGACGACATCGTTCGTCGAAAGACCAATCTTCGATTCGATTTCTTTCTTCGCCAAAGGAATATCGGCGCTAGGCAAATCGATCTTGTTGATGACAGGAATGATCATGAGGTCGTTATCGACCGCAAGATAGACGTTTGCAAGGGTTTGCGCCTGCACGCCTTGAGTGGCATCGACGACCAAAACGGCGCCTTCGCAAGCCGCTAAGCTCCTAGAGACCTCATAGGTAAAATCAACGTGCCCAGGAGTGTCGATGAGGTTAAAAACATATTCGTTTCCGTCTTTTGACTTAAAAGTCACGGTGACGGCGTTGAGTTTAATGGTGATGCCGCGTTCTTGCTCAAGCTCCATATCGTCGAGCATTTGCGCGGAAAGATTACGTTTCTCAACCGCTCCGGTGTTCTCAAGGATTCGGTCGCAGATCGTGCTCTTGCCATGGTCGATATGGGCGATGACGCAGAAGTTTCTGATGTACTTTTTGTTAAACGGCATAATTGACTCGAAGAATTATAATTTATTTCTTTCCTTTAAGGAAGAAAGTATCTAATGACTCTTTCACTTCCTCGGGAGAATAAGCGACTTCGTACCCGCTATATGAGCGTTCAAGGACCATCCGATACTCATTCTGGAGATAGCGGTCATCAATCAAAAGCGCGGCACCACGGTCACTTTCGCTTCTGATGAGCCTTCCCATGGCCTGCATAACTTTGTTAAGGCCAGGGTTCTTATAGGAATAGGCGAAACCGTCAGAACCGTTCTTCTCGTAATGATCGCGGATGAGATCTCTTTCATAAGAAAGCTGAGGCAAACCGATTCCGACGATGGCTACGCCAATAAGACGATCATCCACCATATCAATTCCTTCGCTGAAAGAACCTCCCATGATGAGGAGTCCGATATGTGTCTTCTTTGGGTTCTTGTGGAAATGCGTAAGAAAATCTTCTTTCTCCTCGTTAGTCATATTCCTCTCTTGGATATGTATTGTTGCCTCATCAAAAGAAAGCTTGCCTTTGATGTTCTCGAGATACTCGTATGATGGTAAGAAAATGAAGTAATTGCCTTTCTTTTTGGAAACGAAAGCCTCCAAATATCTAGCGACTTCATCGTAGCTTTTCCCCCTATCCTTGTATCTTGTAGAGATGTTTGGAGCGACGATGATTTTGAAATTGTCTGGTGGAAAAGGCGAAGGAAGCAAAAGATAAGGTTTTCCTTCTTCTCCTTCTACCGCATTCATGTAATAGTCGATCGGCGAAAGGGTCGCGCTGAACAAGACGTGGCCTTTGACTTTCTTTAGGGATTCACTAAGCAATGGCGCTGGATCAGGGCAATAAATCCTGAAGATGAAATCGTCGCCTCTTTTCTCGGCAAAACAGGTAAGATGCTCCGAATAACCTTCGTAAATTGAGGAAAAAGCGTGGCATTCCCTAGAGAATTCGCGGAATTCACTTGGATATGGCAGGTGCTTTTCTTTATCGAGACTTCTTTGCTTCGTCCTCAAAGATTCAAGCGCAGAAAGCAAAGACTCAGGTACGTATTCAAAAATTTTGTGTTCGTCTTCTAAGTTCGTTGAGAGATTCTCGAGAACCTTGCTTATCTTGTTCAAAGAGAGCTTTAGCGACCTGTTTGTCTTGGTTCCAAGCGCTTTCTTGGCCCTTTTGCATTCGAGAAGCGAAACATGGGAGCCATACATATCGCGTCCCCTTTCGACAAGGTTATGCGCTTCATCGATGAGAAGAACGAATTTCGATGGGTCCGCTTCTTCTCCGAAATATCTCTCTAGTTTAACTAGTGGATCGAAGAAATAGTTATAGTCACAGATGATGACATCGCTCCAAAGTGAGAGGTCGAGTTCCATCTCAAATGGGCATATTTGTTCTTCCATAGCGAGTTCGACTATGTAATCAGGCGAGAAACGACGGCCACTTTTGATGGCTTTTTCGGTAACTGAACGGATTTTATCGTAATACCCTCTCGCGTATGGGCAGTCATCAGGATTGCAAGAAGCCCCTGGGCGAAAGCATATCTTTTCTTTCGAGGTGAGAACGGAATCTCTGGCGCATAAGCCTTTCTCGTAAAGTTTGCTTAGGGCGTCATAAGCCGCGGCAGAACCGCTGTTTTTCGCCGTCAGATAAAAAATCTTCTCGGTCTTTCCGGTCGC
>JAILRR010000079.1 GCA_024698065.1 Bacilli bacterium | reverse complement strand
GATGATGCCTGCCGTTAAGAATGAGCCAGTTTTGCCAGAGATTTCTGACAAAGAGCAGGCTTTTGCGGCCTTTAATTTGTCTTCGATGAAGGAGAGACGGGAACCGCTCACCATGATGCCAAGCGCTTCATATTCGGCTGCGAGGTTCGTCTTGAGATCGTCCTCTCTCTTCTCGATTTCTGGTTTAGGAACACCAAGGTCAAGAAGGACTTGTTGTCCATCTTCGCCAAACATCATTTCGCTGTAGGACATGGCAGCGGAAGAAGATGCTCTAAGGGATGCCCGACTTGGACAAAGGGTATCTAAAGCACCGGCATCGATAAGCTTCACGAGGGTTGTTAGATTAAGGCCGTTTTTCTTATTTCTCGCCGCAAAGTCAAAGATGTCTTCATAAGGACCATTGGCTCTCCTTTCATCAAGGATCGCGGCTGTGATTTGACCACCTAGTCCTTTGATGGAACCTAGAGGGAAACGAATGGCTCTATCTTCAATGACGAAGGATTCTTCGCTGCGGTTGATATCTGGTACGGCAAGATGGAGGCCTAAGGCTTTCACTTCACTTAATGTGTCTTTGAATTTGGTGGTAGCAGGATCTTGGCTTGCTAAGATCGCGCAATAGAATTCGCGAGGGTAGTGCTTCTTGAGATAAGCCATCTGGCAAGTGATAACTGCATACGAGAAAGCATGCGCTTTGTTGAAACCATAATTGGCGAACCTGAAGATGAGGTCAAAGACCTTCTCACTCAATGCTTGGCTCTTGCCATTAGAAAGACAGCCTTTGATGAACATGCCTTTCTGGGCTTCGAGTTTGGCCATATCCTTCTTGGAAATGGCTCTTCTAAATGTGTCTGCTTGACCATAAGAGAATCCCGCCATGGTTCTGACGATTCTCATGATCTGTTCTTGGTAGACGATGATTCCGTATGTCTCTTTGAGGATTGGCTCAAGTTCAGGGGAGAGGTACTGCACTCTTTCTTGGCCATGTTTTCTTCTCGCGTAGGTTTGGATTGAATCCATTGGGCCAGGTCTAAAGAGAGCAAGCAATGCAGCGACATCATTGAATGAAGATGGCTGAACCGCTCTGATAGCCTTCTTCATGCCGGCGGATTCAAGTTGGAAAAGACCCATCGTTTTGTTCTCGGCGATGATTTTGATTGATTCGGCATCGTCATACGGGATTTTCCTGTAGTCGAGGTCGATGCCTTCGTTTTTCTTCACCATCGCGATGACATTGTCGATGATGGTGAGGTTAGTTAAGCCAAGGATATCCATCTTAAGGAAGCCTTGGTCTTCAAGATAATCTTTCTCCAAGCAAGCGACCGAACCAATGTTCTCTTCCATCATGACAGGAAGGCATTCTTCAAGTGGTTTGTCATTGACGACGATGCCAGCCGCGTGAAGTCCGGCTTGCCTTGGTATGCCTTCGATCTTCGCGGCCAAAGAGATGTAGTTGAGGAAATATGCATCCGAATCAACGAGTTCTTTGAGCTTAGGGCTTAGTTTGTAGTTCTCTCTTAGCGAGCGGCGGGGGTCAACGATGTTCGAGCACATAAGCTCAATCTCGTTTTGCCTATATTGGTAGACCCTTCCGATGTCGCGGAGAGCCTGCTGGGCCTTGATTGTTTGGGTGGTCAAGACATAGCCGACATGTTCTTTACCATATTTGCTCTGGATGTATCTGACGACGAGGTCGCGCCTATCGTCGGCGAAGTCGACGTCGATATCTGGGAGAGAGATACGCTCAGGATTAAGGAATCTCTCAAAAAGGAGTCCGTACTTGATTGGGTCAACGGTGACAATTCGTAAGCAATAAGAGACAAGGGAACCGGCACCGGATCCACGTCCAGGACCAACGGAAACACCATGGTTGATAGCCCAGTTAACGTAGTCAGAAACAATGAGGAAATAGTCGGAATAACCCATCTTGATGATGACACCAAGCTCGTAGTTTAGACGTTCGATATAGCGATTATCATCAGCAAAACCAAGCTTTTTTAAGCCTTCATTCGCTAATTTCGTTAGATATTCTGGGCTAGAAAGGCCAAGGTCGTTGTGGAAGTGGAGAAGGCCTCCTCTTTTGATGACGAGCTTGAACTCGCTTTGATGTGAGGCGATCGTTTCGGTGCGTTCCAATTCCTCGAAAGTGTAGTACTTGAGAAGGTCGGCTTCCTTCATGAAACACTCGTCGCCTTTCTTCTCTTTTTCCTCGAGATATTCCTTCTCCGAAATGGCATGAAGAATCTCTAAGGCGATAGCGTCCTCAGGCTTCTCGTAAAGGATTTTTGGGAAAGCGACGACCTCAAAGGAATGGGAACTCGCAAAGGAACGTACGTCGTTAACAATCTTTGGGTCATGAGGCAAATATGGAAGGCCTAGATAAACATGGGCAAATGGTTTTGTGTACTCGGCGATTTTTAAAGCGAGGTCTTTACTCGACTCCTGATAACGGGTCTCAAAGAGGGTTGGTTCCAT
>JAILRR010000087.1 GCA_024698065.1 Bacilli bacterium | reverse complement strand
TGATGTCTTTGGTTTTGGCAGAGATGGCGTCTTTGGTCTCTTTCAACTTGGCTGGATCGGTGACTTCGGCTCCATCGCCGCATGATGAAAGCATGAATGCGGGTAATAGGACTAATAAAGAAAACTTCTTTTTCATTAGGTATATTTCCTTCCTTTGCTTACAATTTACCGCTTAACTTGAAAGAAATCTAGTGAAGTGCGCTTATTTTGCTATTTTTTGTAGTGAGTGGTTTTCTTTTCTTTTTAAAGAAAAAGCCAGGCTGTGCCCGGCTTATTAATAAGTACCGCTTGGTTCTCGGATTAGGCTTTCCCAACCAGAAGGAAGGGTGACTGTGTAATTAAATAGCGTCTTGTAGGTGAGCTCGAATTTCTCGGAGCTTTTGTGTGTTTCATCGATAGTTTCGCTCTCATATACGGCATCTTTCAGGAGATAGTTTTCGTATGTCATGCGGGTATGGCTTGTACGAGTTCCGTTCCACTCTTCGACGCTGGACCTCTCAATGGTGAGGCTGCCATCGCCTTTGGAGTAATACTTCGCCGGAGAGGCGCCGGTGTATTCAATGAGCGCTTGATCGATATAGTAAGGGTCGCGGACTTCCTCATAAAGCATTATCGGATACGCCAGGATTCCAGGGAGGCCACCTTCCGAAGAATAACCGTCGCTTCCCACTGCATAGACATCTATGTCTTTTGCGGCGGTGTCCGGGCTACCCATTTCAATGTAACAAACTTTCTCGTATGTTGGGTCTTCCACCATATACAGTGCGTATTTGTATTTTGCCTTATCGCCCGCAGCCTCAATCTCGACTGTCCCTGCGAGATACATGTTGTCTTTCTTATCGCCGCGGTAAATAAGATCCCAAGAATAAGCGTTTTTATTCCCTCCGCCTCTATCTTCAGACATGGAGGCTTTGACGTGGACCTCAAATCCCTTAGGTTCGTTCATTTTGTCGGATATGGCCTTTTCAAGTTCAATCACTCTTGCTTTGTCCGCGATCTCTTCGCCATAAGATTGCTGACAAGAAGAAAGAACGGTCATGGCTAATAACGGCAGTATCGCGTGTTTCTTTTTCATGGTGTATGCCCCCGTAACACAATAAACATACTACTTTTGGCGTTCCTAAATCTAGACCCTTAGGAACTAATTTGTAAAAGACAAAGTCGGCAATTGCCGACTTGGTTTTTTAAGAGGCCGGAGAAGATTTGTTGATGCGGGCTTCCCAATCGTCTGGAAGGGTGATCGAGAGATCGCTCATCTCGGTGAAATTGTTGATTTCGTATCTTTCTTTTCTGTTGTTGGCACCAACTCGATTGTTGCTTTCGATTTTCGCGTAAGACAGAAGGTAGTTTTCGTAAGTCATCCTGAAATAACGCTTGCCAAAGTCATCTCCGCCATATTCGGTTTCAGATGCCTCAATGGTAAGGTTCCCATCCCCTCTTGAGTAATAATTCGCCGAGAATCGGGGGTTATTGTTGAATGTCTCAGCATAAGCCATAGGATCAAGGACCGTCTTTAACATCTCAATCGGAAGCGCAAGAATCGTAGGGATTACATTTTCGGAAGAAGAGCCCTTACCTTCGTTCACGCTGTATACATCCGTAAACGTTTGCTTGGTCGTAAGGTTCGTGGTTTCGGTATAAACAACCTTTCCATATTTCTCATCGTCCACCGCATACAAGATGATTTCGCTATTTTGTTGGTTATATCCCAATGAAGCTATGAAGAAAATGTTGCCGTTCTTATCAGTTTTGTAAAGAAGTTCCGAATCGTAATCATATTCAATCGCGTCAGCACAGGTTTCGGTAATGGAGGCGATGATATGGGCTTCATAACCCTTAACCTCACCCATCTTGATGGAGATGGCTTGCTCAAGTTCGTTGACCCTGACTGTGTCACTCGTGATCTCTTTGCCTTTGTACTGGCAAGAAGAAAGGACGGCAGTCGCTAATAAAGGCAGTATCGCGTGTTTCTTTTTCATGGTTTTTACCTTCGTTTCACAATAAACATACTACTTTTGGCATTCGTAAATCTAGACCTCTAGGCAAGAATTCGTAAAAGAAAAAGTCGGCTTTTGCCGACTTAGTTCATTTCGTTCAATTAAGCGATTGGGTGTTCGCCGTCGTTGAGATAGAGGATTCCGAGGGTGTTAGGACCGCAATGGCAGGAGATCGTCGCGCCTGCATAGGTCTCATAAACGTTCTTGAATCCTTCTTTCTCAAGTCTTTCTTTGACCCAAGCGACGATCTTGTGATCCTCTTCGCCATAAATGGTGTGGGTGATGAAGACGATTTCCTTATCTGGGTTATTGAAGGTCTTGAGGGTCTCTTCGACGTAATCTGGGCACCACTTCTTGACTGGACCGCGGAACTTCTTGCCGCTTTCCATCTTGCCGGTGTCGGTCTTCATTAAGATCTGTGGGCGAAGATGCAAGAGGTTGGCGCCAAATCTTGCCATCGCGGAGCATCTTCCTCCTTTATAAAGGAAGTCGACGGTCTCAAAGCAGAAGGAAGTCTGGTTGTTTGGGATACGCTCCTCAACGAGCTTGACGATCTCTTCTGGGGATTTGCCAGCCTGAGCGAGCTTGGCGGCGTAGATGCACTCGAGAGCGACGCCCGTGGAAAGGGAGCGGCTATCGATGACGTGGACTTTGCCACCAAAGGCTTCGGAAGCGTTCACCGCGTTGTTATAGGCACAGGAGATGCCAGAGCTAAGGCAGATATGGATCTGCTCGTCATAGTCCTTGAGGACTGAGGTGAAGAATTCGGTGTATTCCATCTCGTTGACGGCGCTGGTTCTTCCAAGCTTTCCGGTCTTCATCGTGTAATCGATGAGGTCTTTGCCGGTGATGATGCCATCTGGTTCGCTTCTTTCACCAAGGGTGACGGTGAATGGGATGGT
>JAILRR010000070.1 GCA_024698065.1 Bacilli bacterium | reverse complement strand
TCCACTCTCGAAGAGATCACCGAGTCGGTGAAGAAGCGCGATTACATTGACTCTCATCGCGACTTCGCCCCATTAAGGAAAGCTGAGGATGCTGTCGAGATCGACACCTCAGACATGACCATCGAAGAGTCAGTCGACGCCGTCTTGGCCGTCATCAAAGAGAAAACAGGTATAGAGATTCCATGTCATTAGGCGTTTTAGCGTTAGTAGGCGCTCCATCCGCAGGAAAGAGCACCATCTTCAACCGTATCGTCGGAGAACGCAAATCCATCGTTGAACCAACCCCAGGCGTCACAAGAGATAGGATTTACGGCAAAGGCGTTTGGTTAACCAAAGAGTTCACCGTCATCGATACTGGCGGTCTCACATCTTTTAACGTGCCTTTCCAGGATCTTATCAAAGCACAAGCCGAGGTCGCTATCCAGGAAGCCGACATCATCGCTTTCATCGTCGATGGCAACAAAGGCCTCACAAGCGATGACAGATATATCGCTAAAATGCTCCGCATGAGCGGAAAACCAGTGGTCCTTGTCGTCAACAAGATCGACAACATCATGGAATACGGCAATACTGGCGAATTCTATTCGTTGGGCCTTGGTGACCCAATCGCTGTTTCCGGTGCCCATGGTATTGGCATCGGCGACCTTCTCGACGAAGTCGTTAAGAAACTCCCAGAGAAAGAAGAGCCAGATTATGGAGATGCGATCACTTTCTGTTTGATCGGCCGTCCAAACGTTGGCAAATCTTCCCTTTCCAATAGGCTGCTTGCTAGTGAAAGAACACTTGTCTCCAATATCGCTGGAACGACCCGCGATTCTATTGACACCCCATTCACGAGAGATGGCAGAAACTATGTCGTTATTGATACGGCAGGTTTAGTCAAACGCGGAAAGATTTTCGAAGCGATTGATAAATATGCTGCATTAAGAGCCTTAGCCTCAATTGAAAGAAGTGAGATCGTTCTTCTTTTGATCAACGCTGAAGAAGGCATCATCGAACAGGATAAGCATGTCGTCGGATATGCTTGCGATAACCATAAGGCCATCATCGTCGTGGTCAATAAGTGGGACGAAGGAAAGAAGAAGGGGCTCACCAAAGAAGAGTTCACCAAAGAGATCAGGAAGCAGTTTAAGTTCCTCGAGTACGCGCCAATCCTTTTCACCTCCGCTAAATCAGGACTTGGTTGTCAAGATATCCTTCCAAAGATTCTTGAGGTCCATGAAGCTTATAACCGTCGCATCCCAACCAACGTCTTGAATGACATCATTAGAGACGCCCAAGACCTTAATCCAGCACCTGAGTTCAACCACGCCAGACTTAAGATTTCTTTCGCCAATCAGAGTGCGGTTTGCCCACCGACTTTCATCATGTTCTGCAACGCGCCAAAGTCCGCTCACTTCTCATATACAAGGTACTTAGAGAACCAGATTAGAGCGGCCTATGATTTCGACGGAACGCCTGTGAATATTATTTACAGGACGAAAAAATAACTTTTTATTGCTTGGTTTCTAGAAAATTGTAAATACAGCAGTGATGCCACTTTTAGTCGTTTTTTAGGCTAAAACATTCGATAAAACCTACATTTTGGTCATTGTAAAGAATGAAAGCCCTTTCACCAAATATCTACTAATTTGCAAAAAATATCGATGTTATCGAATAAATAATGATTTTTATTTCTTGTCAAAGCATCCAAAAGGTGTTAATTTTTTTATGACCATTTAGCAAAGGAGGATAGTCCCAATGAATAAAGCTGAATTAGTCGAAGCTGTTGCCGAAAAGGCTGAGCTCTCCAAGAGAGACGCTGAAGCTGCTGTTGATTCCGTTTTCGAAGTCATCGAAGCTGCTGTTGTTAAAGGTGAAGAAGTGAAACTTTCTGGTTTCGGTATCTTCTCAAAGAAGGCCCGCGCTGCCCGCGAGGGAACCAACCCATCCAACCAGTCCAAGATCAAAATCCCAGCTTCCAACACCGTCGCTTTCAAGGTTTCCAAAGCCTTCAAAGAGAAACTTAACTAAGTTTTCTAACGACATTAAGGGCGGCCAGGAGGTCGCCTTTTTTATTTGTCTTCTGATTACAATTTCTACAATGCGTCCAATCTAATTTGTACGGTCTCTAACTCCGCAATTAATGGTACTATTTATGGGTTCAAAGAAAGTTCGGGCATTGAAATGTTTCTTAGGTGAGATGAATTATGAATAATACGTACGAATTTGAGTTATCTGCTAAAGACTACGCCAGAATTATGCGCCGGCAGAGAAGATGGCTGTTTTTATCGATGTTAGCCATAATTACTCTTGAAGCTTTGTGTGCGGTTTTGACTGCTCTTTCTTACATACACAAGTGGTCTATCGGATTCTGTCCTATCTTTGGGCTTATACCTTTGAGTGTTCTTTTGCTCTTTGTGTTAATGAAAACGATGAGGAATGGTGGCGCAAAGATATATGGCAAATGCAGTTTGTCATTTACGGAAGACGGAAGAATCAAAACCCACTGTGAAAGGCCTGTGTATACTAATAGGGACGCAGAGCTCGGAAAGACGCTTACTCCAAAAGGAATAATTGAACATAAAGGGTTTTATATCGTTCTTGGCGAGAAAGGGGATTGGCTCGCTCTTCCTGGCGATGCCCCAATAAACCAAATCAAAGAGTTGATTAAGTAACCACCTTTAGGGATTTATTGCCTTTAACACTGTTGGTGTTATAGGATAGAATTCCCTTATGAGAATTGAAGCCTTTGATTTTCTGAAAGATCTTTTTCGCAAAAACGGTTTCCGCCTCTATGTCGTAGGAGGGACCGTCAGGGATTTTCTTTTGGGAAAAGAGATCACAGACCTCGATTTCGTAACGGATGCTACGCCAGAAGATGAGTTGAAGTTCATCCCTGAAGCGGACTTCACCTTCAAGAAGTTCGGCGCGGTCCGTTATCCTTATAAAGGGAAACACATTGATATCACGACTCTTAGGCAAGAAGGGGAATATAATGATTCCCGTCACCCTTCCAAGGTAGCGTTCGTGAAAGATCCAAAACTGGATTATGTGAGAAGGGATTTCACGATCAACGCGATGTACCTCGACGAAGAATATAACGTCATTGATTTCTCAACTGGGCAAGAAGACCTTAAGAAGAAACTAATCCGTTTTATAGGGGACCCTCACAAAAGAATCGAGGAAGATCCGCTTAGAATCGCGAGAGCGGAAAGGTTTGCCAAGACACTTGGCTTCGAGATCGAAGAAGAAACCCTTAAAGCAATCAATGACAAGCGCGATTTGTTAGGGAAATTGAATCCAGAAAAGCTAAAAGAAGAGCAAAAGAAAGGTTGGAAAGGAACGTTATGAAGAATCCGTATTTGAATGCAGTCAGCTTCCATTACGTTCTTTTGGATTGCTACAAGAGGCTTGGCCTAGATGAAACCGAGCTATCGGTCATCCTGATGATCGATCACCTTCTTGAGCAGGGGAACACTTTCATCAACAGCGACATGCTCTCCCTCAAAATGAATCTCAAACCATCCGAGATCGATAAAGAGCTCACCGAACTCGTCAAAAAGAATTACCTCACTTACGACACCGTCGAAGGCAAACTCACCGTTTCTTTGAATAACCTCAAAGACAAAGTGTACACCCTCTTCAAAGAGACGATGGACCGTGAGGCTAGTAAACTCACTGACAAGAATAGGGAAAAGGCCCTTTCTGAAATCCATTCCTTCTTTGAAGGGCATCTAAACCGCAGCCTTTCTCCATTAGAGCAGAGCACAATCAATGAATGGCTTGATGCAAGGTATGGCATCGATGAGATCAAGAATGCCTTATTGGACACTCTAAAAACCGGAAAGAAATCAATTAGGGCTATTGAGAAAACCCTTAAGAACGCCAGAAAGACCCAAGACATCCTCAAAGAGGGTAGCAGTGCCGTCAGTGACACTTGGGACAAAGATATCGAAGAGACAATCGCTATCGCTAAAGACCTTTGGGGCAATAGATAATGAATAACGACAAGGTAGAAGCCATATTGAACTACCTTCACGATAACTATGATGACGCCCAGACGGCACTAGATTTTCGTAATGATTATGAGTGCTTGGTTGCCATCATTCTGAGCGCTCAGACAACCGATAAAAGCGTCAACAAAGTAACCCCATCGCTCTTCAAACATTTCCCTGATTTCAAAACGCTTGGAGAAGCCTCCGTTCAGGAGATTGAAAACGATATCAAAACACTTGGCCTATATCACAACAAAGCGAAGAACATCAACGAACTGGGAAAGGTGATGACCAGGGATTATAACGGCATCGTCCCTAGCGATAAAAAGACCCTTACATCCCTTCCTGGTGTTGGTATCAAAACAGCTGGAGTCTTCCTTCTAGAAAGAAGAGGGGAGCAAGTTATACCAGTGGACACTCACGTGAGAAGAATTGCAATTCGCTTAGGTTTTGCAAAGGAAAATGATGACTTTATCGATATTGAGAAGAAACTAGAAAAGGCGTTTCCTAAGGAGGAACACGCCTTCATACACCATTCTTTCATCAACTTTGGAAGAAGCAAATGCTCTGCCCAAAGACCTGAATGCGAAGCTTGCCCAATAAAGGGTTATTGCAGATATAACTCATCCACCAAAGGCAAGAAATCCAAACGTGGATGATAGCCTTCTTTGATAAGGCGACCTTTCTCTTTGATCTCTGATACAGGGATAGAAGCCCTTGGTTTGTTGCGATAGAACTCGCAGATATATTTTGCGTCGATTAAATATACCTCATTGAGCATGTCGATGGAGATGATGAAGAAAGCGATTCCGCCTTGGCGGATGACTTCTTCAAGATGATCGACTTGCTGAGGGGCGATATTGTTCAAAGGAAGAGAGGTCTTTGACTTCGTGCTCTTGGCCTCAAAGTCCAAATATTTGCCTTTGTACACTCCGTTATAGTCGGTCGTGGATTGGGTTTCGAAATACGCTTGGGTGATTGTGGCACCATGCGAATAATCGACTTTGACGATATTGATTGGGGTCGGCCTCTTATAAATAAGCGCTAAACCTTTTTCACGATAATAAAGACAAGAGTCGTTGAGCTCATTCTCAAGAATCATGCCACGGTTAGCCGCGCTCAAAATATGTTTCTTCGCCTTAACTGGCTTCTTTTCTTTATAAGGAACGGCAGGGGCTTTGACGCCGGCCGGATATTTGATCGTCATTTGAAAGTCTCCGCGACGGCTTGCCCCCATTCTTCTGGGCTGACCGATTCTCCGCTGGTGAGCTTCTTGATGATCTTTGTGACCGGGTATGGGGCATGATGATAATGGGTCAATGTTTTGCCATATTCCTCAATGAGGATGTCGTTTCTAGCAAGAACAGCTTTATAAAGATCCATGAGGTTATAGGCATCTGCTACGGCATCATGGGCTCTTCCTTCGAAAGGAACCTCAAAGACTTTGAGATAATTGGCAAGAGATAGCGGATTTCCATTCAAATCCTGAACATATGGGGAAAGGAATGCGCTGAAATCGAAGTTGTTTTTGTTGATGAATTTGACCATGACGTCACTTGCATCGGCATTCTCTTCGAGGCTTCTATGGAATATGACCATATCATGGTTTCCGAATGTGACGAAGAGGGTGTCATCCCAATGTTTGCCAACGTATTTTCTGAATTCGCGGAGCACTTCGGCAAATGGTTTGCCTTCTTTCTTAAGAAGCTGCTCATTGATGCCGGTCATGTTCTCGACGAAATGGCCGATTGGATGGTGGGCTAAGACGTAACGCTTGAATGGCGGGTAGACTTTCTTGATCGTCCCATCTTCGTTGATGGTGGCCAGGTACGCCCCAATCTCAATCATCTCATGGCTGAAACCAGTTCCTTCGAGGTCAACAAAGACGAGAGAGCGTTTCTTCTTGAGTTTGCGGTCAAGGATCTTCATGGGCATATGATAACACGAAAAAAGGCTGACGAAGGGTTAAAAAAAGCGCCCCCTTATGGGCGGCGCTTGCGGCTTGCGTATCTTTCTTCGTCTTCAGAGCTCTTGTAGCTCTCTTTCTTGCAACAATCTTTGTCTTTGCAGCAATCTTCATCTTTCTTTTTGAATGGTGACATTGCGGCATAGTAGACAGGGATGAGAAGGAAGAGGATCCACATTGGGTGCCATAGCATGAAGTAGAAGCCTAAGAAGATATAGACGGCAACAATTAAGACTGGCAAGGCGAATTTGTTTGGGTTTCTCTTTTCGATTGCCTCAAGGATTGAAGCGATAACGATAGGGAAGAGGATGACGATCCACCAAGTTGTCCATCCATAATATGGGACGTAGAAGCCAAGGAGCAAGTAGGTGATGACCGCTAAGAGCATGAGAACGGAAGTGGTAACGGTGATGGCGGTCTGCCAGCCTTTGCTCTTGTGTCCGTCATACTTCCTATATTTTTCTTTGGCCTCGGCGATGGTAAGTCTTTCGCCATCTTTGTCGATGATGGTGACTCCCTCATCATCAAACTCCACGGATTGTCCTTCATCGTCAGTGAGGCGGACTCCGGCTGGGCCACCATTAGAGGTTCTTTCCTCTTTGACGTTACGGGCGATCTCCTCAATGGATTCGTCAGTGTTGAGTAGGTCATCGAGTGACACGCCATAGATCCTAGCTAAACAAATAAGGTTATCCGTGTCAGGCGATGCCTCTGCGCGCTCCCACTTGGACACGGCTTGACGCGATAGGCCTAACCTGTCCGCGAGCTCTTCTTGTGAGAGTCCGCACTTCTTTCTGAGCTCAATTAGTCTGTTTGCGATTTCGATGTTCATTTTTTTTGTCCTCCGACTGGCACTAGATTATAGAGGCAACTGGTTGCGCACTACCAAGTTTGGTTTGCACTTCAGCAACTATCGGTTGCGGGATTTAAAATATTCAGTGTTTGCCGTGGTTTTTTGAACCAAAAATATTTTACAAAAAATAAAAAATATTTCAAAAAGATTAGAGTGAAATACCTGAAATATTGTTGCGTGACCTTATTGAACTAGGGCGGTTGCTTAAATATAATTTAAGGAAGGTATGGAAAAGAACGTCAAATTAACCATCAACGACATCTACAACCATCGTTTTGAAAAAGATGTCAAAGGCTACAATCCAGATGAAGTTGATTCCTTCTTGGATCAAATCATCAAGGATTATGATGCCTATGAGAAGGCGATTGCCTCCCTTGAGGAAGAGGTCGCTAAACTCCATGGTGAACTATCTTCCAAGACCGACGACGTCTCCTCCCTTGCGAAAAGGGCAATGGACGCTGAAGCCAAAGCCAAGGAACTTGAGATTGCGAACGCATCCCTCAATAACAAGGTCGCAGGCATCAAGCCAGGGGACACCATCACCGAGGAGAATCTGGAATACATTCAGAAGATCCACGATTACGAAACCTTCATATATCAAATGGGATACGATGTAACCAAGATTAGGAAGGGCAACAAATAAGAAACTTCCGACCCAGGCGACTACTGGGAAACTAGAGGAAAGTCCATGCTCGCACACCCTGTGATGGATGTAGTGATTGCGCTAGGCCAATCAATAAGCCTAGGCACGTAGGAGTACGTGACGGCGGCGAGTCATCCCCCGTGGATGAGGAGCCCTAAAGTGCCACAGAGACGAGCTCATTAGCGATAATGAGATGAAACGTTGGTAAACCCCACAAGCGAGAAACCCAAATTTGGTAGGGGAAGAGAAAAGGCCGAACCGAAGGCCGCTTCTCCAGGGAAACCTGAGATTAATTG
>JAILRR010000065.1 GCA_024698065.1 Bacilli bacterium | reverse complement strand
TTCCATGAGAAGACGGTGAATCTCATCTCTTTCATCGTTTTGGAGCTCGACCATCTTGTTATTCATCTCAACAAGGATCTCAGGTTCGATGAAGGTCGTGCCACCGCTATTGGAGACATCCTGGACAATGCCGCGGACTTTGCTCTTATAGCTATTGGCGACAGGCAAAACATAATGCCCATTCTTAAGAGTGAGGGTGTAATCGCTCAGCCATTCTTTGTTGGCCTCGAGAATGGAATTGAGTTTCTTTTTCATCTCATTCTCTAAACGTCTCATCGCATGTCTGACGGTGCTTAGTTTTGGAGAGGCGTTATCAAAGATTGTGAAATCTGGAGCAATAACCCTGTGAATATCCTTTTCAATCGAAGAAATATCAGGGAAATGCGAGACATACTCAAGCAAAAGAGGAGAGCTGTCCACTTGTCTGAAGTAGTGTCTTAACGATTCTTGGAGGAGGATATCGGATGCCACTCTCTCAAGTTCGGTAATACCGAGGACTCCACCTTTTTTGGCCAAATCGATGGCTTTCGAAAGATCGCTGGAGACCGTGATTGGGAGGTTTCCAAAACGGTCAAGGATGTCCATCATCTCTTGGGTGAAGGCAAGTTCCCTTTCAAGAGCAATTGTGTTATCGAACATCCTCAAAGAGAGGGCTTTGTGTTTTCCTCCCTCTGTTCTTGTATATGAGGCAAGCTTCTCAGTTACCTTTTCAAATTCGAATTTCTCGTAAGCGTTTTGCATATGGTGATTATATCACCTATACGCAAGGTTGTTATTATCCTTCAAAAGGAGGAAGGGGTTCACCAACGCCATCGCACCAAAGCATGTTGATCGATTCGCCAAACACGTCTTTGCCGCAATCGTCATCGAAAACGAGGTCCATATTGTCAAAATGCGTCACATATGAGCCTGACGCGAAGATTTCGGATGACTCTTGGTATTCGATAGTAAAGCGACGGGAATCAAGGAAGCGGAAATAGACGCTTTTTTCTTTGTAAGTCCCTTCTCTGCGGGGTTTTAAGAAAGAGTCAACCCTACCAGGAAGCGCTAGATCATGTTCCTCACTTACCCACCCATTTGAAAAGTACTTTGCATCAAGTTCGTCTTCTTTGAGCGACCGTTTTGTTATGGTTGTCGAGTACCCATCGTAGTAACCGTCGCCGGTCTCATTAAAATCGGCGCTTATCTTCATCTGGGATTTGCCGGAAATAATCGCGTCAATATAAAACTCAATTGGTTCCACCTTTGGAGCATTATACTTATAAACCCAAGGGTTTATCTCGTAAAGTTCTATAGTGTCAAAAAGATCATTGAAAGAGGCTTCATAACGCATCAGTTCACCATTGATGTCCATCGTGGCCAAGCCTTCATAATTGCCGAAGCCCTGAACGTAGATACTCAATCGCCCATCATCAGACGTCCAAACAACGTTCTGGGAAAGGGAAGCATCCACTTTTAAAGGAGCCTCACAAGAGGACAAGACAAAGCCCAAAACAGCTAGAAGCGGCAACGCTTTTTTCAATTTGCTTAGAAGCATAATTCGATCGTTTCACGTTTTCTGGAACCCATTATTCTAAAGGTGGCAGAGGATAACCGGCGGCATCCGCCCAAAGCATGTTGATCGATTCGCCGAATATGTCTTCACCGCAATCGTCATCGAAAACGAGGTCCATATTGTCAAAATGCGTTATGTATTCGCCTGAGGCAAAAACGGTATCGTCCTCGTATCTAAACTCGAAACGAGATTGTTCTAGGAAAAACAAATAAACGGTTTTTTCTTCGAAAGTGCCTTTTTTATTGTTTTGAAGATAGGTCCAAGCGTCGTTTGGAAAATAGAGCGAGTGTTCCTCGTTTACCCAACCGTTTCCAAAGTACCTCGCATCCAGCTCATCCTCTTTAAGTAGTCTTTTAGAAAGAATCGCTGAGTAACCGTCATATAAGGGGTCGCCAGAAGCATTCGAATTCATTTGAATTAAAAAGCTGTTTTCTTCAATTATCGACGTTATATCTATATCCA
>JAILRR010000041.1 GCA_024698065.1 Bacilli bacterium | reverse complement strand
AACGAAGGCAAATTCACCCCAAAAGAGTTCTATGACAAATATATCGGCGGTGACTTCTCTAACTATCTTGGTTTGGGCCACTACCCTCTCCCTTCCTTCAAGGAATATCAAAGATACGAATGCAAATGGATCAAGAACGTTCAAGAAGGTGAGGCTGCTAGCTGGTTCAGCATCCCATTAAACAAACTCAAAGAAGCCTTGATCGCTTCCCTTAAAGACGACACCGTTGTCTGGTTTGCCGCTGACGTAAGAGAAGAGTGCCTCCGCAAAGAAGGACTCATGGGCAAAGACCTCATCAGAGTGGATGAGCTTCTTGGGGTGGAGTTCCCTCTTACCAAAGGCGAAAGACTTCTTTACCGCACATCAACATGCTGCCACGCCATGACCTTCACTGGAGTTAACCTCGATGAAAAAGGACTTCCAAACAAATGGAAGATCGAGAACTCCTGGGGCAAAGACAATGGCAACGATGGCTATTACGTTTCTGATGACGCTTGGTTCGATGAATATGTCTATGAGATCTGGGTCGACAAGAAATACGTTGATCCTGAAATTGTTAAGAAATACGAAGAATCCAAGGCCGAAGAGATTGAGCCATTTAACCCAGTCACCCTCATCATGAAATAAAAGAAAACCTCATCATAGAGTCGATTGCTCGATGGTGAGGTTTTTTCTTGATGGACAAATATATCAGCGTTCGCACGATCATCGCTTATCGAAAGAACAAGATGCATTTCATCAACTCAAAACGCATGTCAAACGAACTGAAAGGTTTGTTTTTGGAATACTATCTTTTCAAAATTGCCCTAATCTCCAAATAAGTTTAACATTAAGGAATAATAGACTATTCACTTTTAGTCAAAGGAACATAAGCATGAACAAAAGAATTGAAAGACGATTACTATCATTACTAGCCGTTGCCGCTTTTCCCCTTTTAGCCTCCTGGAGCGCTCCATCAGGATCCGTTAGCATGAGAATTTACTCGTACACAGACTATGTCGTCCGATCCAATGGAGAACAGCACACCGGTTCGCTTGGTCACAGCTTCGTAGTTTTCTACAATAAGACGCAGTCAAGCAAGACAATTGGCCACTACACCTTAAAACCAAACGATACTCTAAGCGTCGGCCTTTGGCAAAAGGGAGCAGGAGGCGGAAGCAGTTCTCAAGGATCTAGCAGCGGTTCAAGCAGCGGCTCTTCCAGCGGAGCTGATTATAATGGCATTTATTACAACAAGGAAAGCTACTATTACAATCACACTGAGAGGATGACTAATGCAAGAAATTACTCAGTTTCACTAACCACGGAAAAACTAAACAAAATTTCTGAGAAAATTACTAATAAGAACAATGACTACAATTTGATTACCTATAACTGTGCAACATTCGCGACAGACTTATGGAACATTGCCACAGGAAAGAGTTGGTGGACTGGGTGGTTTAGAACGCCATCAAGTATTCGCGATGATATAAAAAACGACTACTCCTCTTCTTACACATCGGATAATACCTTGCCTTATAAAACTAGCTTCTGCCACTACGATTCTGATAAGGGCTACAATGTCACTTACGGAGAATAAGAATGCCAGATAACATTAAATGTAGAAGGATCAGACCTGTGATTAGGTTCATCGCCGGAATAGCGTTGTGCGTTTTTTCAATGGTCATGATGATATACATAGCCTACCCTTGGTTCGCTGAACATGTCGGTGTTGGAGGTGGTATAAACGACAGCAACCCTCTTAACGTCATCTTCAACTTCACACTTCCTTTGATCTTAGCTCTCTTGGCTCTCCATTATGCGAACAAACTGCTATCTGCCTTAGCCACCGACTTGAAACCTTTTGCGTTTTTGGTGCCCTTAATCGTGCTCATTGTGCTCTATGCCTGCATCGAAACCTTGGTTTTGTTTATCTTTGGATTCGGAGAAGGGGCGAGTTTTCGTCTTAAATTCGCTATTTCATTCTCGCCTTTCGTCATGATCGTAATGGCTTGGGTTCTTTTGAAAGTCTATCATGAATCAAAAAAACATTTTCCAAATGAATCAATAAGTGGCGAATAGAATGCCTTCAGAATCCCATTCTTACGCAAACCGAGCCCCTTTCCGAAAGGAAGGGGGTTTTATTTTGCTCAATCCCATTGAAAAGTTTTTGGTATTTTGCACCTACTTTTCAATGAGATTATCAAAGAAACATTGTTTTGTATTTATATCGCCCCAAGACGGAGGCAGCATTCTCTAGCGACCTTATTCGCAAAAGAAAGCACTTCTTCCATATTCGGTTCTTTCTCTTTATCTAACTTATAAAGGACCGCGCCCATGAAGGCGTCGCCTGCCCCTGTCGTGTCTATTGGTTTGATTGGCTCACTCTTCACGAAAACGTCTTTCCCTTTGTAAGAGCACATTGAGCCTTTTGCCCCTAAGGTGATGAAGACCATCTTATCTTTGAGTTCCTCTTTGACGAATCTTTCCCCAAGAAGAGATATCTCATTTTCTGAGAGTTTGACGATATCAGAAAGGAGAGCGATCCTTTTCGATATCTCAATTGCTTTATCGATAGAAGGATAGATATCACTTCTGAAATTGATATCGAAAGATATCTTCTTATTCATCTTATGGGCCTTATCGATCAAGGAGAGGATGTGTTCCTTTCCTTCCTTGATTGAAAGAGGAAGGGAGCCTATATGGATGATGTCACTCTTAGAAAGAAGAGAATCATCAATCAAAGGGAGATATGCGTCTGCGGTGTTATTCCTTTCAAATCTGAAAGACCTTTCCCCATCCTTAAGCTCAACGATGGCTTTGGTTGTTTTCCTATTCATATCTTCTTTAAGAATGAGGGTGTTGAATTCAAAAGACGAAGCAAAGTTCTTAAGGAACTCCCCTTCTTCATCTTTTCCGATTGATCCAACGAAAGAGACATCTCCTCCTAAGCTGGAAGCATTGACTGCCACATTGAAAGGCGCACCTCCAACTTTGGAGACTCCTTCAATGACATCGATTAATATCTCTCCGACCGAAAGGATCATAGCACCGCTATAGTAGCAAAAAGAGGATAGGAAAACAAAAAAAGTATAAAAACGGAGGAAACAGACATGAGCAACCCTTTCACATTAATGTTTGGCAAAGAACCAAAATCATTGATTTCTAATTCGGGTCAGTTTGATTCGATCAAAGACTCTTTCCTGTCTGATTCTACAACCGCGGTAGCTGAACTTATAACCGGTGTAAGAGGTTCTGGAAAGACTGTTATGCTAACAAGATTGAGCAAATATTTCTCTGCGCTCAAAGACTGGGTTGTTGTGGAACTTAATCCAGAAACCGATATGCTTGAATACCTCGCTAGCAGCGTTTACGAACAAGCCAACATGAAATTCCATTTCCTTAAGAAGGAATTCAGCTTCTCCTTCCAAGGCCTTTCAATAAGCCTCTCTGGGGAAAAACCGGTCTCAAACGTCGTCACCCTTCTTGAACAAATGTTCGAGGTCATTAAGAAGAAAGGCAAAAAGGTTCTTATTTGCATCGACGATATCTCAAACAACCAAAACGTTAAGACTTTCGTGCAACAATATCAGATTTTCATAAGGAAGGATTATCCTCTTTACTTGCTTATGACAGGTTTATATGAAAATGTCCGAAGCCTTCAGAATGAGAAATCCCTCACCTTCTTATACCGAGCCCCAAGCACAAGCATCAGGGCACTGAGTCTAGTCAGTATTGCGGATTCTTTTGAAGAGACGCTCAAGGTCAATAGAGAAGAGGCCGTTAAAATGGCAAAACTCACCAACGGTTATGCCTTTGCCTATCAAGTCCTTGGTTACGTTTTCTTTGAAAGTGGCAAAACCAAATTGGACGAAGGGATCTTGAAGGAGTTCGATGCCAAACTACGTGAGTATGTCTATGAGAAAATCTACTTCGATCTTCCTTACAACGAAAAAAGGATTGTTGATGCTTTAGCCGATCTCAAAGAAGGAAAGATCGCAGACATCATGAAAGCCGTCGGAACAAGCAAAGAAAGCATCTCACAATATAGAAATAAGCTCCTCAAAAAAGGCATCATAACCAAATCAGGTTGGGGCGAAATCTCCTTTGCGCTCCCTCGTTTCAAAGAATTCATCTTGGCAAACAGAGAATTTGACTATTAATAACCCCTTCATCAAAATCAAAAAAAGCCCTGCAAAACAGGGCTTAATTTTTTGTTAAAGGCTAGTTGTCGAGTTTGATCTCGATAGTCGCAACAGCGCCATACTCGGCATCTTTGACAATGCTCTTGACCTTAAGGTAGTAGTTGAAGGTGCAATTCTCATCGATGGTGAAACGCTGCTTGTCTAAGCCATCCCAACCGGTGATGGTCTTGGCTTTGTTCCAGAGATTGGTTCCACTTGGCATGAAGGTCTTAGCCCAAGCGGTCTTAGGTCCAAGGTTGAAACGCTGACCCTGTTTGAAGAGGGTGCCGTTATCAGCAGTGAAGTTTGGAGTGTTCGTCCAGTTCTGCTCGATATTGGAGCTATCCATTAAGGAGAGCTGTGTGAAGTACTGCTTGGCTGTTCCGTCCGCATTTGGCCAGAAGTCCATATCCAAACGGTTTCCAGCACGTCCGCCATGGGAGTTGGTGTTTCTGACCTCACCGCCATTTCTTCCTAAATCATTAGGATCAGAGATCCATTCGTCATGGTTGTTTCTCCACATACGGTTATCGACGTGGGTGATTCTAAGTCCATCGACGGTGTAGCCTTTGGTGATTCCTTCATAACCGCTCTTATAGTCACGCTCAGCAAGGCCATGAGGACCCATGAGCTCGACCATCATGAATTCGTCGAAGGCGGTCATGTTGTAGTTTGGCGAAGCAAGGACCAAGCAATCACCAGAGGTGGTTGTGGTTCTTAAGGTGATCTCAGCGACTTTGCCACCTTCGAGCATATCTTCCTTGATGACCCATGGATTGACCCAACCATAATGGAATTTGGTGAATGCGCAGTGATCGCCAAGGTTGTGATCCATATAATCGACGCCACCCATTGGTTTCCAGACATTGTTGTAGTCGTAGTAATCGAGAACGCCATAGGTGTGCCCGGTTTCATGGATGAAGGTATGGGTGTCATAGCCATTGAACTTGGCTGTCATGAAGTTCGTGGAAGCGAAAGCTAAGGTCTGAACGTTAGGGCTCGTAAAACTTGGTTCATCGCCAGTATAAGTGACATAAGCCCACCAGAATTCAGTGCTGTTTTCAGTCTGTGGATAGGCGTAGACATTCCAGACAAGATCGATGAAGCCATCATTGTCACTGTCGAAATCTTTCCAGGTATACTGCCAATTCGCACCCAATAAGCCATGGTTGGTTTTGTTATATTCGGTGTTGTACCAAGTTTTGAGGTACTCGGAAGCTAAAGCGCCACCGCCATCCTTAGCGGCATTCCTGAACTCGGTTGGGGTGCCACTATAATCAACCCAGCATGGGAGAACGACGACATCGAAAGCGCCTTTTCCAAAGGAAGACTTCTCATAGAAACTCTGAACGGAGAAGATTTCGCTTCCCGCAAGTTGTTTGAGTTCCTCATCGGAAGCAGTGAAGGCTTTGGTGATTTTCTGAAGGAGGGCGTCATCAGCGACGATGGTGTCTCTATTGTCAGATTGGTCTTTTTGGAAACGGATAGGATTGACGAGAAGTTTCTGTTTCTTGCCATTCTCTGGTTGAGAATTGACGTGAGGAACGCCAGAGGCTTTGAAAATCTCGGCGCGGTTAAGGTTATGGGTTGTGCCATCCGCGGCGGTATAGGTAGTGACGCCTCTTGGAAGATCGGCATTGGTGATATCAGCTTCTGTCTCGGTGGAGCTTCCTGGCGCCACAGATGAAGATTCAGTGGCTGGACTGCTCTCATCTGGTGGCGTGACGCATCCAGTGAGACAGATCGCAGTCATGGCAATCGAGACGACTAATAGTTTCTTGTTCATGGTGTTTTCTCCTTTCTCTTATATGAGATTCGAATAAATGATGATGATTGTCACTCCTACCGCCAAGAAGGCTAGCGATACCCATAGGAGTGGGAAGACCGCCTTACGTTCCTCATGGTCTTTGATGACCTTGTAGTCGTAATAGGTCTTTGGGTAATTGGCCTTCCTCCATTTTGGGGCGAAGATGTTGAGGACAACAAGCTTCACCGAATAGGCAAGAAGGTCGAAGGCGCCTTTGGAAGAGACATAGCCTAGTCCAAAGCCGGCGAATCCTAGGAGCCCGCTTAATCCGAATGCGTCTCCAAGGAGATGAAGAGCGAGTTGGCTCTTCACGGCATTTCTGATTGAGAAATACTCAATGAGGGCGATAAGCCCTCCTAAGAGGGTCAAGGCCACAAGCGAGATGATGAGATTCCTTTTGAAGCGGGCTTTAAGCTGTTCTTCAGGATGGAAGCTCTCCCCCGCTACCGGGATCTTGCTCATTTTTTGAGTTCCTCAAGATACCTCTTCTCCTCTTCGTCGTTGCATCTGACGAAGTGACCTGGGACGATTTCACGATAGGTTGGTTCTTGTTTCGAGTAATCGTGATCCGTCATTGGGTTATAGATGATACGGGTCCTGTTTTTCTCGACGATTGGGTCAGGGAATGGGACCGCGGAGAGGAGCGATTTGGTATACGGGTGAAGCGGATGGGCGAAGAGCTCATCGCTAGAAGCAAGCTCAACGATGTTGCCATAGTACATAACAGCGATTCTGTCGCAGAAGTACTTAACAACGCTTAAGTTGTGGGCAATGAAGATGATGGTGAGGCCAAGGTTGTTTCTTAATTCGTTAAGAAGGTTGATGACCTGGGCTTGGACGGAGACATCAAGAGCGGAGACTGGCTCATCGGCGACGATGAGTTCAGGCTTCATGATGATGGCGCGGGCAATGCCGATACGCTGACGCTGGCCACCGCTGAATTCGTGTGGATAACGGGTCGCGTGTTCAGGGACAAGGCCGACAAGCTTGAGGACACGGTTGACCTCGTTGTCGATGTAGGCCTTATCTTTGACGCCATTGATGATGAGACCTTCCGCGATGATGTTACGGACGGTCATACGAGGGTTGAGGGAAGCGATTGGATCTTGGAAGATCATCTGAACCTTATGGGAAAGGGTCGTACGCTTAGCCTCAGCGAGAGCGGCTTTGTATTCAGGGGAATCATGGTCCTCATATTCCGCGTTCACTTTCTCAATCTCGTGGGCGGCAAGGTGTTCATTGACGTGCTTGTTGTCATAATGGGCAGCGCGGATCTTCTCCATCTGCTCTTGTCTGACTTTCTCTACGTTGGCTTTGATTTCCTCGATCTTCTTGTTGATTCTCTCCATTTCTGGGGAGTCGGAAGCAAGATCGGATTTCTCCGCTTCAAGCTCTTTGATCGCGTCTTTGGCGCGGATATTCGTCCACTTGATCTCTTTCTCGTTCCATCTAGTGCCGGCGGAGATTCTCACGCCTTCCATATAGATGTCACCAGAAGTGATTGGGTATAAGCGAAGGATGTCGCGACCTGTTGTGGTTTTGCCGCATCCTGACTCACCGACAAGGCCGAAGACCTCGCCTTTATAGACGTCGAAGGAGACGTCATGGACGGCTTTGAGGTATTTGACTTCGCTGTTCTTGAAACGGAAGTACTGTTTGACGTGCTTGAGTTCAAGAAGCTTCTCCGACTCGTCGTAGTTGACCTTCTTGGCGAAGGACTCTTCGACTGGAGCCTCTTTAACAGGAGTTTTTTTCATCGAGGCGGCTTTTTTCTTTGTTTCTGGCATCGTTATTTGACCTCCTTGATGTAATTGAGAATCGAGTTCTTCATGTTCGTCGCTTTAGGAGCGAATTCTGGGTGCTCTTTGAGAGCGCTTGCGATACGCTTGACGACAATTTCAGGAGCTCTGATCTCTGGGGCTCTCTCATCGACGTTCCAAGTAGCCACTTTGTGGGTCTCGGAGATATCGAAGAAAGGCGGCTGATAAAGGCTATCGACTTCAAGGGCGTTCATGTTACGCGGCGTGAAGGCATCGCCCTTAGCAGGGATAAGCATGTTCGGTGGGGTACCTGGGATGGCATTGAGCTTCTCTTTGGTCTCAAGGTCTGGGACTGAGCCAAGAAGGGCCCAGGTATATGGATGGCGAGGATCGTAGAAGATGTCTTCGGCAGTGCCTTGCTCAACGATCTTGCCAGCGTACATGACGGCGATATCGTCCGCCATATTGGCGACGACACCAAGGTCATGGGTGATGAAGACGATGGAGAGGTTCTTCTCTTTCTTGAGCTTGTTGATGAGTTCAAGGATCTGAGACTGGATGGTAACGTCAAGAGCGGTCGTTGGCTCGTCGCAGATAAGGATTTCTGGGCTAGAGCATAAAGCGATTGCGATGACGATACGTTGTCTCATGCCGCCAGAGAGTTCGAATGGGTATTGGGAGTAACGCTTCTCAGCGTCTCTGATGCCGACTTCCTGGAGCATTCTGACGGCACGATGCTTGGCCTCGTTTTTCGTGAGCTCACTCTTAGAAACAACAACGGCGTCAGCATATCTCTTCATGATTTCTGCGCCAAGTTTGATCCTCTCATCGTCGCTCTTCTGGTTGATTTTCTCGAGGTGGGCGATAAGGGTCTTAGTCGCAGCTTCAAGCTTTTCGCTATAGGCTTCTGGGGTGGTGATGACCTCACGGAGTTTGGCGCGGATATCGGCAGGGAGATCATAGAAGTCCTTGACGTTATATTTCGCCATATAGGCATCACGTTGTTCGATAAGCTTCTTTGCGAGCTTAGCGGATTTGCAGAAGTCGGTGACGATGGTTGGGAAGACGCTGAGGTCGTTATCCTTTTCGATAGCGATTCCAAGCTCGCATGAAGCAAGAGGCTTGAAGGTCTTCTTGAAGGCTTCCTCGCATTTGGCAAGGTCAGAGAAGCCCCCTGCCACGATCTCTTTGATCATTGGGAGGGTGAGGTTGATGTTATCAGCCTGCTTCTTGATTTCTCTTTTGAGGGTGTCCTCAAAGAGGGTTTCGTACTCAGAGAGGTCGATTGAGGTCTCCTTTGGGGTTTCCTCAGTGTACTTGATGAGACGTTCGGTCTCAGCTTTATCGGTGATGGAGAGAAGGCCATTGATGGTCTTAAGGACTTTGATGGCCTCTTTCTTGTCGGCTTTGTGCTTCAAGACCATAGCCTCGGTAAGCTGTTTGCCGACGATCATGATTGGGTTGAGGGAAGAGAGAGGGTCTTGGAAGATCATCGAGATCTTGACGCCTCTCAGTTTGGTGAATTCTTCCTCAGAGATCTTAAGAAGGTCTTTGCCATCATAGATGATCTGACCGTCTTCGACGATTTTGTTGTTGGCCAAGATGCCAAGGATGGCCTTGGAAGTGACGGATTTTCCAGAGCCAGACTCACCGACGATGGCCATCGTCCTTCCTTTATATAAAGGGAAAGAGAT